>NZ_FXZF01000029.1:0-36155 GCF_900169375.1 Brevibacterium sp. Mu109 | reverse complement strand
CATCGCCCAGCCCAGCACCCGCCGCGAACACGCATCCCTGACCACGCACAAGTACAGCCACCCCTCACCCGTCCTCAGATAAGTGATGTCAGAAATCCACACCGCGTCCAGCCGTCCCTGATCCCACACCCTGCCGACCCGATCCGGAATGTGATGGACCGCCACTCCCGGGATCGTCGTCACCGGCCTGAACCGACGCGGACTGATCCCTTCCAGCCCCTGCCTGCGCATCGATCGGGCCACCGTCTTCCGATCCACCGGAATGCCTTCACGCTGCAGCTGCGCCGCCACCCGCGGAGCGCCGTAGACCCCTTCGGAGTCCTCGTGCGTGATCTTCACCTGCGCGTCCATGACCGTCCGCGCGGTCTTCCGCGGACCCGGAGCCAGGAGGCGGTGTGTCCACGCGTAGAAGCCGGCACGAGAGACGTGCAGGAGTCTGGCCATCCGCGCGATCGTGTAGTTCGCCTTCTGCGCGTCGATCAACTCGAACCGTTCTGCTTCCGAGGCTTCGATGCGAAGAAGGCTGCCGCTTTTCCCAAGAACGCGTTGTCCTCCCGCAGCTCGAACACTTCCCGACGCAGCCGCTTCAACTCCGACCGCTCGTCTTCTTCCAACGGACCGGTGGATTTCCCGTCCCCGTGGAGACGTTCCTTCTCCTGTCGCACCCAGTTGCCCAGCGTCTGGGGACCGACGTTGATCTCGTGAGCCACGGCCGCGATCGAGCGGCCTGTATCGATGACCAGATGCGCGGCTTCGCGCTTGTAGTCCTCGGTGTACGACCGTCGCTGCTTTCTGCTTGACGACATGCCAGACATCCTTCCAGCGGAACCCGTGATCCCGCTATCTCGGGTGTCTACAACTCGAGGCTAACCCCAGAGGTCGCAGGTTCAAATCCTGCCCCCGCTACGAAAAAGTGGCCCCTGACCTGCGGAAACGCAGATCAGGGGCCACTTGGTTTCTTGAACCAAATGGCCTTATTCAACGTTTATTCAACGAAAACGTTCGAGATCGTTCAACGGAAACGTGGTCGGGGCCGGGTTGTAGGCCCCGTGTTCCATGTGACTCCGAGGCCCCCGCGACTCGGGCCACGGCGAGGTGGGCGATCACGATCCCTCCCAACGCCCAACTCAGACCGCCGGCGTTCCAGTGGCCCGCGATCCGCGGGCCTGGGGAGCTGGTGTCTTGGCGTCAGACGTGCCTGCAGTCGGTGTACCGGTAGCGGCGGATCGTGACCTCGAACGTCGTGGGGCACCAGCCCATCGGGCACACGGGCAGTCGCCGGACGGCGGTGTCTGGAGACACTCCTTGGCTGCCGCTGCGTCGACGACCAGCGCTCGGGTTCGACAACCCTGCAGCGAGCACCGAACCGCCGGTGGCGATGTGTTGGCCGGTGACGTCCTGCCCAAGTTTGTCGAGGCCGCAGAACGTGGTAAGGCCAGGGCGAGCGAAGATAGCCTCGAGCACTCGACATCAACCGGCGGCTACTGCCGGGCATCGGTGCCAGTGTCAGCGCTGTCTTCGGCTGGAGGGGTTGTTCGTTGTGGGCCGCGGGCGAGGACGTAGATGAACAGGACGCCCATGACTGCGGCGCCGACCCACATGGCGTTCTGCCATCCGTCCACGAATGACTCTTGCGCGATCTGCACGATCGTATGGGTCTGGGGTCCGGTGCCGTCAGCGGCAGCGGGCCTGTCAGAAAAAACGGTGGATCCGAGTCGGCCTGATGGAAGGAAGTCAGGCTGTGACAGAAGTACCGAACGGGGTCGAGATGATCGATCCTGTGACTGGGGAGATTCTTGATGACCAGGCCCTCGCTGAGCGGGTCGTCACGAACGCCAAGACGAACGGGTCGGGCCTGCTGGGTCCTGATGGCGCGTTGGGGCAGTTGACGAAGAACGTGCTGGAGATCGCGCTCACTTCGCACGGTGGTTCACCGGGTGCAGCAACTGACCTACCCCGGACAGTTGGTAAAGACTGAGTTACTGCTCGGTCTGGCAGCAAGTGCTCCCCAGGCGCACAGCGTGTTCGTTGACTTCAACGACCTTGTTGCGGCCCGCTTGGGCCGCCAGGACTCGGTCGGGGCGTCAGTTGGGAGGTGTCGGTGGTGGTTTCCCGGCGAAGGATTGAAGGATGTGTGTCACGTCGGGGGTCATCCGGTCCTTCTCGATGTAGTACTCCTTGGTGATCGTGTCCGAGGAGTGGCCCAGGACGCGTGCGGCGGTGTCGGAGTCGACGAGCCGGTCGACGAGGGTTGCGACGGTCTTGCGGAACGTATGGGGTGTGACCCATTCGTATCCTGTGTCGGCTCGGATGGTGCGCCAGCGACGTTCGATGTTCCCGACCTGATGCCAAGTGCCGTTGCGAGTCGCGAAGACGGCATTGTTCCGGTTGGCTGGTTGCTCGATGCGGCGGCGCATCAGTAGATCGACAGCGAAAGGCGGCAATGCCATCCTCCGCTCTGAGGAATCCGACTTCGGCTTGTCCTTGCGGTAGTTCCCGCGCCCCTTTTCGTACTTGATCGTGCCGTTGATATCGACGGTGGGAGGAGAGGCGGTGAAGTCGATGTCGCTCCAGCGGATGGCAAGGACCTCGCCGATACGACAGGCGGTAGCAAGAAGAAGATCCACAATGTCGGGCATGTCCTTGTTGGGCCTGGGCCCGGGGCGCTTTTTAGTCATCCAGACGTGTACGGCGTGTCGGACGGCGTTGAGGTCTTCGACTGAGAGGGCTTGGACCTCCTTCTTGGTGAATCGAAGGCGGGATGTCGATGACACGGGGTTCGACGGGAGGGCGTCATCGAGGACCGCTGCATCGAACATCATCTTCAAGACGGTCTTGCTCTTCTTGCGACGGCTTTCGGATTTCTGGGCGAGGATCAGGCGTTCCAGCCGTCCGGCGGTGACCTCGCGCAGTCGGACGTTCCCGATGGCGGGCTCGATGACGTTTTCGATAATCCGCTGGTACTGGTTCGCGGTGGTGGCTTCTGCGTGGCCGGTGTCGACTCGTTCGGCGCGGTAGAGGCCCATCCAAATCTCGGCGACCTGGCTGATGCGCATGTCGGGGTTGATTTGGTCGCCGGTGGGTGCGATTCGGTCGGCGATCTTGGCTTTGAGTTCACGTTGGGCCGCAGCAGGGCTTCGTCCAGTGGCGGTGATCTGACGGGTCGTGCCGTCGAAATCGCGGAACCGCGTCCAGGCGCGATGAACTCCGGTTCGGATCTCTTTGGTCTTGATTCTCCCGAATGTTCCGATGGGGAGTGGGGGGCGCGCCATGGTTGATCTTTCTTGAGAGAGGTAAGTCGCTATCGTCGGCGTTGCCGAGATTTGCGGGACATGGAGAGCGCGGCGTTGTGCGCGGCGTCTTTGCCGCGCTGTGACTCCTGGTCGTCGGGCACCAGATCGGGTTCGACTTCTTCGGTGTGAGCTTCGATCCACGCGTCGAGATCTGAACGGCGGTAGCGCAGAGCCCCGCCCGCCTTCACTGCTCGAGGCCCAAAGCCGGGGCGACGGGTCCGCCACGTGTAGAGGGTGGACTTCGCGACACCGAGGTAGTCGGCAGCCTGAGCAATACCCATCGTGGCTGGCACGAGCGTGAGATTGCTGGTCGAAACCGGAACTGGTACGACACGAGGGATCGTCTCCTGTGCGCTCATGACTGCACCGAAGCGTTACTGCATTGGGGCTGACCGTGATTGCAGCACTGTTGGGCTCCACGGAGGTCTGCCGTCGTGGTTGGCGCAGCTCTGCAACCACTGATCGAGTGCCCTCTGCCGGTGCTGAGGATCTCCTCCATCTGGGTGTCTCCTTCCGTTCTTGGCTGGGCTCGCCCCGCCTGCGTTCTTGACATACATACCTATGGAGGAACGACCACGGCGGGCGATCACATCGAACCTGTGGATAAAGCGGGCAGTTTGCAGAGCTGTGGATAACCAGGACGCTCCTCAATGGATCGAGTGCGATCCTTAGCGTGGGCGGCGATGGGGAGATCAGCCGGCTGGCATGTCAAGGGACAGTAGGAACTGCCCAGTGGCGGACATGAAACCTGCCCGCTGACGGTCACGAGAACTGCCCGGTGGTGGCCATGGGATCTGCCCAAGGGGGCTGCGGGCCACCACCGGCTCGTCGGGTCAGCTCAACGGGCTCACCCCCCGGCCGGCGAGTGCCTGGGTGAGCCGGACGGAGTCGCCGCTGGTCTGGCAGACGTGGGCGTGGTGCAGGAGCCGGTCGACTGTGGCGGTGGCCAGGGTCTTGGGCATCAGCTCGTCGAACCCGGATGGGTGCAGGTTCGAGCTGATCGCGACAGACCGTTTCTCATAGGCGGCGTCGACGAGCCGGTAGAGCCCCTCGGCGGCGTCCACGGCAACCGGGAGTAGTCCGATGTCGTCGACGATGACCAGGTCGGCCCGCAGCACGCGGGCGATGGCCTTCGACACGGTGTCGTCCGCCCGGTGGCGGCGTAGCAGCACGCCGAGGTCTTCCAGGGTGAACCAGGCGACCTTGAGGCCTTCCTCGACGGCCTGTTGGCCGAGTGCCTCCAGTAGGAACGTCTTCCCGGTCCCCGACGGGCCGCACACGACGAGGTTCTCGCGCCGGTGGACCCACTCCAGGGTGCGCAGTGCCTGCTGGGTCGGTGCCGGGATCGAGGAGACCTCGGGTTGCCAGGCATCGAACGTCTTCCCGGTCGGGAACCCGGCGGCGGCGCGTCTGGTGGCGAGTGCGGAGCGTTCCCGGCCGGCGACCTCCTCGGCGAACAGCGCCTTGAGCACCTCGGCTGGTTCCCAGCGTTGGGCCTTCGCGGTCGCCACGACCTCGGGGGCGTGGCGGCGGATGTGCGGCAGCCGCAACCTGCGCAACAGGTCCTCCAACTCCACCGGCAGCGGCGGCGCGGACACTGATGCCGATGCGGTTCTCGTCGTCATCGGCTCACCCCGTCCTCGTCGTGCTGGCCGAGTCGTGCCCATGCGCTGGTGCCCTGGGTCAGTGAGCGATCCTCGCTGGCTCGGTGCTCACCGGCGCCGGGTTGGCGGGCGTGGTGGTCCAGGATCGAGGACAGGTCGGCCTCGGCGAACCGTCCGTGGACCGCGGCGTGTCCGAGTGCCCAGTCGACCTCGACGGGGTCGAACAGCTTGGCCAGGGCGAGCGCTTCGGCCATCTTGACCCGCATCTTGGTGGTGCCGGCGGCAGCTGCCTCGATCAGCCACAACCGGGCGCCCTCACCCAGGTCGAGGAACTCCGCCTCAGCCGGGTTCTTCGCCCGCGGCCGTCGGTCCAGCGGCCCCTCGGGTTGGGGCGGGAAGTGGGCGTCATCGATCTGCGGGGTGCCGGGCGTGGCCCGGTGGTGGCGGGCGACCTCGACGGGGCCGTCGTCGCCGACGTGGACGAGGATCACCTGCTCCTCAGCGCCGACACCGTGGGTCCGCACCCACACGGTCTGACCGAGCAGCTGGTGCGGAACCGAGTACTGGCCGGACTCGAACATCACCATCGGCGTGTTCGCCGGCACCTGCCGGGTGGTGCCGAACGCGACCGTGTGCGGGCTCAGCGCGACCGGGTGCAGCCGACCGCGTTCCTCGGCCAGCATCTCGACCGGGGGCCGTTTCGTGACCCGGTGCGCTCTGGCGTTGACCTTCTCGCAGAACGCCTCACACGCTGCCTCGAGCTCAGCGAACGAGCCGTAGGCCTCGAGCAGGTTGGTGTCCTTCGGCACCAGGTCGGCCTTGCTGATCTTCACCGACGCCTCGGTGCCACCCTTGGACGCCGGATCCGCCGGGACACAGGTGTGGACGGTGACCGAGTAGTGCTCAGCGAACCCGACCAGCTGCGGGTTGCGGACCGGGATCCCGGCGATGTGCTCGGTCGTGACGGTCTTCTCGTTGTCGGTCAGCACGTAGGTCGGAACCCCACCCAGCCGCCGGAACGTCTGGTCGAGCGCAGCGAACACGCTCGGCATCGTCTTGTCCCGCAACGGCAGCACGACCCGGAATCGTGACCAGGCCAGCCAGGCGACGAACAGCACCGTCTTGACGCCGTCGACGACCGGGCCCTCGCCGTAGTCGTACTGCAGCCATTATGTGGATCGCGCGACTATGCGGCGTCAGACCCCTCGGCCGCCCGGAACCCCCGTTGCGAGGGGGCTTCTCGTGTGAACCGGTCCGCATAGTCACAGGCCTTCGAGGAAGGCGAGGAGGCTGTCGGGTGGCCGGTATCTGCCTGGGTTGACCTGTGGTTGAGCGGTGCGAGCGATCGCGCGTTCCTTGAGCTGCAGATCGGCGTGGAGGTAGATCTGGGTGGTGCGGGCCTGCTCGTGGCCGAGCCACAGCGCGATGACCGAGGTGTCCACCCCGGCCTGCAGGAGTCGCATCGCTGCCGTGTGCCGCAGCGTGTGCACGGTGATCGTCTTGTTCCCCAGCGAGGAGCAGTGCTCGGTGGCCGTCGCTACGTGACGGGCGACCAGGCGCCGCACCGCGTCCCGGCTCAGAGGTGCCCCGCGAGGGCCAGGGAAGAGCGGGTGCTCGGCCGCGCCACTGCGCTCGCGGAGCCAAACCCGGAGCACTGCGGTGGTGCCAGCGGTCAACGGAGTGGTGCGTTCCTTGCGACCCTTGCCGTGGCAGCGTAGATGAGCACCGGTGCCCAGTTCGATGTCTGCGCAGGTGAGGCCGGTGAGTTCGGAAACCCGCAGCCCAGTCTGGAGCGCGGTGGCGAGCAGGGCATGGTCGCGTCGACCGAGCCAACGGGTCCGGTCCGGGGCAGCCAGGAGCGCGTCAGCCTCATGTTCGGCGAGGAAGGTGACCATCGCCTTGTCGAAACGCTTGGGTGGAATGGCGAGCACGCGCTGAATGAGCGCGGCGTGCTCGGGGTGCTGGAACGATGCATAGCGGAACAGCGAGTGCACCGCGGTGAGCCGCAGGTTCCGGGTGCGCACACCGTTGTTTCGCGCATCTTGGAGGTGGTCGAGGAACTTGGTGACCAGTGGTGCGTCGACATCGGTGATGTCCAGATTGGACGGCGCCTTGCCGGTCGCCTGTTCGGCGAACACCAACAGCAGCCGAAACGTGTCGCGGTAGGCGGCCACGGTGTGCGGGCTGGCCTGTCGCTGGTTGAGGAGCCGTTCGGTGAAGAACGCCTCCAACAGGGGCGCGAAGGTATTCATGGCCGCGCTCCTGGAATCGACTCGAGCCTGTCGGCGGCCAGACCGAGCAACTCGGGGGTCCCGGTCAGGTACCAATACGTTGCCGCGGGGTTGCTGTGTCCCAGAAAGGTCGACAGCAGCGGCAGTCGAGGAGCGACGTCCACGCCGTCGCGATACCACTGCAGCAAAGCGTTGACCGCTGCCGTGTGCCGCAGATCGTGCAGCCGAGGTCGACACCGTGGCGAGCGCGACTCTAAACCAACCTCACGACACAGCGTCCCGAACACCGTCGTGGCGTTGCTGGGGATCAACCGGGTGCCGGTGGTCGAGATGAAGAAGCTCGACGTCTTCGCCTCAAGACCGGCTGCGTCCCGACGCTGGGCATAATGCTGCAAGGCGGTCACGGTGCTGCGATGGAGTGGCAACTGTCTGGAAGAGCCGCGCTTCCCGTGGCGGATCGTGAGTAGTCCTTGTTCCCAGTCAACGTCATCGCGATCGAGTGCGGTGGCCTCGCCGATCCGCATCCCAGTCACTGTCAAGAGTCCGATCAACGTCTGATATGTCGCTGCGCGTATCGGCGTTGGGAGCCGGCCAGCGGCCTGTAGCAGCTCAGCGATCTCCTGTTCTGTGTAGATGAATGGGGTGGCTCGATGGTTGCCGTCAGGCAGCAGGTTCGCCGGTGGAACCTCGGTGGCCGGTTCCAGCGCCTGCTGGTGGATCGCGAAGCCACGAACGACACCGAGCCGTGCATGCAGCCACGTCGCGTCAGCGTCGACGGGTTGCCTGGCCCAGGCGACCGCAGCGGTCGTGGTCACGATGTCGGTTCCCGTGGCGTCGAGGTACGCAGCGAAGTCTCGTAGCAGCCGGGCCTGGTTGACCAGCCCGAAACCCAAGGAACGACGCAGCTTCAGGTACTCCTCGACCGCAGTCCTCACGCCGCTCATCGGGTTTCTCTCGGCCACGGACGAGCCAGGTCTCTCAGCGCGGTCTGGTCGACCTTGGCGTATCGCGCGGTCGAGGCGGTGCTGCGGTGGCGCAACACGAGCGCGACCTCCGGCAGCGACCCACCAGAGCGCAGCATCTCGGTTGCGGCTGTATGCCGAAGCCGGTGCGCGTTCGCATCCGCAACGCCTGCCCGGCGACCGGCGGTGCGAACGACATCGGCCAGACCGGCCGCGGTCAGGCCTCGGATCGGTGCATTGGCGCGCAGGAACACCGTGCGGCTCGTGCTTGTCGGTCGCCCCGTCTGCAGGTAGGCAGCGACCGCCTCCCCGACGTCGCTGGGCAACGGCAGTCGTTCGCTTCGGTTGCCTTTCCCGCGCACGACGATCTGACCGGACCTCCAGTCGATGTCATCGAGTTGCAGGCCTGCGACCTCGCCGGCTCGGAGTCCGAGTCTGACCATCAGCAGCATGACTGCGTAGTCGCGGCGCCCCGTACGTCGGCGGTGATCGCAAGCAGCCAACAGACTCTTGACCTGTGTCTGGGACAGCGCCCGTGGCAGGGCGTCCCCACTCCAGCCCGCGACGCTGGGGACCGCTTGAGCCAACCCGAAAATGGTCGCGCCCTGGAGGTGTAGCCAACCTAGGAACGAGCGGAGCCCGGTGATGAGATTCTTCGCCGACCCGACGCTACGACAGGACACCTCGCCGGTCACGAACTCCACGACATCCCTCGCCGACAAGCCAGCCAGCTGCGGTTCGCCATCGACCTGTGGAACCTGCGCCACGAACAGTTCGGCCACGCCAACGTAGTTGTCGACGGTTCCCCCGGCCAGTCCGCGTTCGCTCGCCAAATAACCCCGGAAGCGAACGCAGATCATCGACGCAGCGGTCGGGGCGTCCACCGGTGGTGATGGCGCGGTATCGGTGGCGCCGGCCTCGTGCAGATAGGTGAGCAACACCGCGAGCGTCCTGACCGTCGGACGCCATGCACGACTGTCCCCGCAGGAACGCAGAAACTCCTCCGCGACCGACACGGTCAACACGTCGACCCCCAGCCGGCGCCCTTCGAGCCACCGACTCAACTGTCCGCTCAACCCGAGCAGCGACGCGATGGTTCGCTCCGCATATCCCAATCGGCTGAGCTCATCGCGGAACCCCGACGCATACGGCGCCAGCGGTCCCGACCACGAAATACTTGCTGTCTTGGCCATGACGGCCTCCTCTCCGGATCCTCCGGACAGGAGCCTGACCGCCCTCCGCAGTCCCCGCGACTATGCGGACCGGTTCACTACGAGAAGCCCCCTCGCAACGGGGGTTCCGGGCGGCCGAGGGGTCTGACGCCGCATAGTCGCGCGATCCACATAATGGCTGCAGTACGACTATGGCGACGGCCCGGTCGTCGACGGAGTCAAGACCGTGCTGTTCGTTGCCTGGCTGGCCTGGTCGCGGTTCCGGGTGGTGATCGCGTTACGGGACAAGACCATGCCGAGCGTGTTCGCTGCCCTGGACCAGACCTTCCGGCGCCTGGGTGGGGTGCCGACCTATGTGCTGACTGACAACGAGAAGACCGTCACGGTCGAGCACATCGCCGGGATCCCGGTCCGCAACGGACAGCTCGTCGGGTTCGCTGAGCACTACTCGGTGGTGGTTCACACCTGTGTGCCCGCGGATCCGGCGTCCAAGGGCGGCACCGAGTCGTCGGTGAAGATCAGCAAGGCCGACCTGGTGCCCAAGGACACCAACCTGCGTGAGGAGTACGGGTCGTTCGGCGAGCTCGAGGCTGCGTGCGTCGAGTTCTGCCGGAAGGTCAACACCCGCGTCCATCGGACCACGAAGCGGCCACCGGTCGAGATGCTTCCCGAAGAGCGGACCCGGCTGCACCCGGTCCCGACGACCCCGCACACGGTTGCTTTCGGGACCACTCGGGTGGTGCCCGTGAACACGCCGATGGTGATGTTCGAGTCCGGCCAGTACTCGGTCCCGCACACGCTGCTCGGCGCCACGGTGTGGGCCAGGGCCCAGGGTGTCGGGGACGGCGAGCAGGTCGTCATCGTCCACGTCGACCCCACCGGCAAGGACGGTCCGGTTGAGGTCGCCCGCCACGCACGCGCGACGCCGGGCACGCCGAAGATCGATGACGAGCACTTCCCGCCGCAGCCGGAAGGTCCGTTGAACCGCCAGCCACGAGCGAAGAACCCAGCGGAATCGGAGTTCCTCGACCTGGGCGAAGGCGCGAGGTTGTGGCTGATCGAAGCAGCTGCCGCAGGAACCACGAAGATGCGGGTCAAGATGAGCGAAGCCCTCGCGTTGGCCAAGCTGTTCGACCCCGTCGAGGTCGACTGGGCGCTGGGCCATGCCGCGGTCCATGGTCGGTTCGCCGAGGCCGACCTGTCCTCGATCCTCGATCACCATGCCCAACTGCCCGCTGTTGGCGAGCACCGTGCCGGCGAAGAACGTTCGCTGACCCAGGGAACCGCAGGGTGGGCACGACTCGGCCAACAAGTGGGCCAGCCCGGTGGGTACGACCAGGGTGAGGTGACCCGATGACGACCAAGACCACCACACCGTCGATGGCGTCCGCGCCGCCGTTGCCGGCCGAGTTGGAGGACCTCTTGCGGCGGCTTCGGCTACCGCACATCCGTCGCCATGCCCCCGACGTGGTCGCGACCGCGAAAGCCCAGCGCTGGGAACCGGCCGAGGTGTTGAAGGCCCTGTTCGCTGAGGAGGTCGCCGGCAGGGAACGCTCCGCACTCGCCACGAGGCGGGCCGCGGCGGGGTTCCCGACAGGAAAGACCTTCGACGCCTGGGACCCCGAGGCGTCCTCGATCCCAGCACCGACCCAGCAGGCCTTGCGGACCCTGGAATGGGTGCACCGACGGGAGAACCTCGTGGTGTGTGGGCCATCAGGCACCGGGAAGACGTTCCTCCTGGAGGCACTGGGTCAGCAAGCCGTCGAGCAGGGGTTGAAGGTCGCCTGGTTCACCCTGGAAGACCTCGGCGTGCTCCTGCGCCGGCACCGTGCCGACGACACCGTCACCAAGGCCATCGCCCGGGTCCTACGTGCCGACGTCGTTGTCGTTGATGACATCGGACTTTTGCCGGTGGCCGCGGACGCTGCCGAGGGGCTCTACCGGCTCGTCGACGCCGCGTACGAGAAGCGCTCGGTCGCGATCAGTTCGAACCTGCACCCCTCGGGGTTCGACGAACTGATGCCCAAGACGCTGGCCACCGCCACCGTCGACAGACTGCTCCACCACGCCCACGTCTGCCAGACCAGCGGCGACAGCGTGCGGCTCACCCAAGCACTCGCCGGCCAAGGGGTGAGCCCGTTGAGCTGAGCACCTGGTCGGTGGTGGCCGCAGCCCCTGGGCAGATCCCATGGCCACCACCGGGCAGTTCTCGTGGCCGTCAGCGGGCAGGTTTCATGTCCGCCCCTGGGCAGTTCCTACTGTCCCTTGACAAAGATCGGACCCTCCAGCAAGCACTACATGCGGCTGGAGCTGTGCCCGAGGTGGCAGCAGCGGTCCCAGCAAGGCCCGCTCCCGCGCCTTCCGTTGACGACCTCCCTGCCTCATTGGCGTCAACAAGCGAACGCTGCGGCGTCGACTTGAGGCGATCGACCTGCGGCCATGCCTGATGTGGCGGCCAGATCCTGCGGCGCCGCGCTCGAACAATTCAGCCCGGAGCCTGGTCGCTGAGCGAGCAATCGCGCCCTAGGTACTCGAGGTCGACGACGCGAGAGGGAGGCAGTGCCATGGATGACATCGCAGGCAGCGGAACCGGGCTGACCATGATCGAGCCACGGGGCGGCACCCTGCTGACCTGCGTCGCCGGCCCAGATGAGCGACACACCGCAGGCACGACACCGTCGGATCGGACTGGACAACCGCGAGGCGGGGTCGAGTGACCCCGGCGAGCACACCCGAGGGCCCGGTCGGAGAGATTGACCGGCTGGCAAGGGCGGCGTTGACGAAGCTCGCCGATGCTGGCGATCCCCAGGTGGCGGCGCTGGTAGGCCAGTTCGGAGCAGCGCCGGTCGTCGATCTGATTCGTGGCGGCCTCCGCGGCGGGGCATGGAGCGGCTGGTCTGAGCAGGCGATCGCGCAAATTGACCCAGCAGCGGACCTCGAACAAGCCGAGCGGCAGGGTATCCGGTTCATCATTCCTGCAGATGAGGAGTGGCCGCAGCAGCTCGCCGCGCTCGACCAGTGCTCACCACAGCATGATCGCGGCGGAGTGCCCCTGGGCCTGTGGATCAAGGGCGACCAGCCACTTGCGGAGGTGACTCGTGCGGCGGTCACCGTCGATGGCTCACGATCCGCGTCGCCGTACGGAGCTGAACACGCGCGGTCGATCAGTGCTGACCTGTCCGCGCAGCAAATGACGATTGTCAGCGGGGCTGCTTTCGGTATCGATCAGTCCGCGCACCGCGGCGCACTCGCGGCAGAAGGCCTCACCGTAGCGGTCCTCGCCTGCGGTGTTGACCGTGCCTATCCGGCCGCGCACGCCGATCTTCTCGCAACTATCGGCCAACGCGGGCTGATTGTCTCGGAATGCGCGCCAGGCACAACCCCATCGCGCACGCGATTCCTGGCACGAAGTCGAATCACCGCAGCCCTGAGCGAGGGAACGGTTGTCGTAGAGGCCGCCCAGCGAAGCGGAGCACTGAACACCGCTCGTTGGAGCAACGAACTCCACCGCCCCGTGATGGGAGTTCCAGGCCCGGTGAGCAGCATCACTTCCGAGGGTGTGCATGGCCTGGTTCGCGCGGGACAGGCAACGATGGTGACCAGCGCGGAGGACATCATCGAAGACCTCGGGGCCCGTCCCATGGCAAGCGGAGCTGAACTCGATGCGGATAGTCACAGGACACGACGTGGACGGCCTCTCGTGCAGAGGCCAATTCCCGGTCTGAAAGAGAATCGTCAACCACCGTCGAGGTAGCAGCAGGGCACGGCACAGGCGCTACGGCATCGCCAATTGCCTCCCTGCCGGCCACGGCACCACAGCGGCTTGCTGTGCGCCATGGACAGACGTCGCGCTGCGTTGGTGATCGCAGGTCCCGCTTTGGCAGCCGGCATCGTCCTGGCCAGCAGCGCATCAAACGGCACGTGGATGAACCCGCAGCGGGTGTGTCGTCCTTCTGCCGACAGCTTCTCGGTTCGGGCGCGCAGCAGTGCGGCTTCCCAGCTGTTAGGGAGGAACTGCGTGAGCATGCCGGCAGGGAGCGGGTTGTCGTAGACATGTCCCGGTGGAAACCGTCGCCCGGAACTCCTGAGAGCTCGAACGACGATCCTCAACCTCTGACCGCTCAGTGCGGACAGGTACTGCGGTGCAAGCGATGGGACCCGGGTACGCGTCAGCTGAAAGAACTCTGCACTAGGCAAGTGTGATGAGGGTCACCTAACATGAAGGTTCGGGTCGTGAAGCGTGGATTGGCGCCTGCGGCACGGGGTCAGTTGGTCGATTGCTGCACGACTGGCGTGAGGTGAGGTGCAGGAGGTAGGAACGTGCCGTGGAGACAGGGCGACCAGTTCGCCCCAGGTTCGCTGAGATTGCAAGCGTTTGCGGCAACGGTTGCTGAGGAGATCGCACCAGTCGCGTTCTCTTCGGCGAAGTTGAGTTTGGTCGTGGAGGGGAAGGCCGAGTTCCGCACTCAGCAGGGCGCGCGACAACTCAAGCGGGGGCATCTGGTGCTGATTAGGGAGCGTACGTGGTGGTCGTCGACTCCGAACAAACTCATCCGTTCGGCCAGCGTCTTCGCAGACGAGCGGTTCTTACGGTCGTTGTTGAGCTGGGTGTATCCACCACCGGGTTGGTACGGCATGGTTGGGCATCCGAGCGCATGGAGTGATCCAGCAATCGTGATGGCCCTGGACGAGCAGGACACCATCGAGGCTGAGGAAATCCTCGGCGAGCTCATTGCCTTTGGGCCACCAGCGGCCGACCGGCCCGACGTCGAAGCGCCTGCACGGACAGCCCTGCTGCTAAGTCTCGTGGAGGTCGGTCTGCGAACGGTTCTCAAGGGCGGCGACATCCGCGCCGTTGGCCAGAATGGTGACCCGTCAGCCCGATCGATCAGTTCGATTCCCAACGGCGTAGCGCCGTCGCGCTACATCGTCCATGCCCAGACGGCGTTGAGAGCACAGTTGGCGACGGCATGGACGCTCGAACGATTGGCTGAGGAGGTATCCCTGTCGGTCCCTCAGCTATTGCGGTTGTTTAACCGCATCGTGGGCATGCCGCCGATGCGGTACCTGGCACAACTACGGCTCGAAGAGTTCTCACGGTTGCTGGAACAGCCCGACCTGTCCATCGCTGAGATCTCGCGCCAGGTTGGCTGGCGGGACCCGCGGATCGCCGCGCGATGGTTCCGCCGGCGATGGGGGGTGAACCCGGGCATGTATCGGCGGATGGCGCTGAACGACCTACCTGGTGAGCGCATACAGCAATTGGATCCCCATCAGCTGGATTCAGCTATTGCACCGCCCGAGGAGCGAGATAGCGCCCCAGGTCGTCGCTGGCCAATGTATGAATGAAGGTCCGCTCCGGTGGAGCAGGGAAGCGAGCCAGTTAGCACGATCGGCGACGAGGTCGCCACTGTCTGGAGTCGCTCAAATGATCGTTCTAGTCGCCAGAATGATCCTGTGTGAGCCATTTCACTCGCACGCGCACCTCCGTGCGGCACCATTCTTCGCAGGGAAAGGTTCTCAGAATCAGCGCTCTAGACGCGCTGGATCAAAGAGTACCTCGACAACCCCAGAGAGCGATGAATGCCAGTTCAGATGGATCAAGTCCGCCTCAGGTGATCGCCAGGCGTGCACCCCGTTCCCTTGTCAACCGAGTGGGAATGGGTCGATGCCCGATGTCCGGAAAGGTCACGATGATTCGCGTTGCGAGTGGTGTAGCTGTGCGGGGGAGGTTGCGCATGATGCGATTTCGGACTCTGGTCGCTGCCCCCCTCCTGACCGTGGCGATGCTCAGTGCGGCTGCGTGCAGCGGGGACGACCCGCAAGCCGAGCCGACACCCACGCCTCCGAGTTCCTCCTTGCCGCCCTCAACGCCGAGTGCTCCTACCTCAGAACCGGGCGGTCCGCCGGCCGATTGGGAAGACAGCTACACGGCCGATGAACTCAGCGCCTATGAGGCGGCGCTGTCCCGGTGGAGTCGGTATCAGCAGGCCGTGGAGTCAATCGACGCAGCCGGCAAGTACACGCCTGAGGCCGAGGACCTCTACCGCGAGTACATCGTGACCTGGCAGACGTCCGTCATCCAGTTGCGCGATGCGGAAAAGGCTGGAGTTCGTGTGGAGGTACCACCGGAGCCTATCTGGACCATCGCGGACTCGGTTGAGATCAAAGCCGATGGATCGGGCACGGTGGTTCTCCGACAGTGCACGGACTACAGCAAAGTGCGTGTCACCAAGGACGGCACTGTGACCGAGGAAGGGGTCAAGCCCGAGCATGTTGTCACACCGATTCTGATTCGGATGGTCACGCTCGATGGCAAGTGGAAGTACGTAGAGACGACGATTGAGGACGAGAGCACATGCGCCGCGTAGCGGCGTGTTCCCTTGGTGCCGCGCTGGTCGCGGTGGTGCTCGTTGTCCTTCCCGGTATGTTCGCACCGAGTTGGGCAGGGTGTCCGCCGGATCCGGTGTCGCCCACAGGCCTGTGTCTCAGCGACATCGTCAATCCGACGGGGCCTGATGATCCCGTGCCGACCCCAGGGGGTACGGCGCCACAGAACTGCCCAGGTGCTCCAGGCGGACGCTGTGTCGACGCGCACGGGAACCAGTGGATGGGAAGTTGCTACGCGTACATGCTGCAGCCGCAGCCCGCAGTCGGTTCGACGCTCTGGGAGCAGATCGCGGGGGACGAGACAGAAGGGACGATCTGGGCATGCGTCGACGGAATCTTGTTTGTCGTGCCCGGTGCTCCTTCGGTCGTGGATGCTGCCGGTGTCGCATTGCAGTTGATCGAGCGTGCCCCGTTTGAGGTCGCGGATGTACGCACGGCGCCTGATTCGACCTTCCACACGTATGTGAATGTCCAGAACTGGGTGTGGGTTCCGGCGTCCCAGTGGCATGAGGTGTCGGTCAGCCTGACGGCCAATGGTGCGACGGTCACCTTGCGGGCGACGCCAAGCAAGTTCGAGGTCGATATGGGCGACGGCGCGAAACCACTCGTGTGCCGTTCGGCGGGTCGGGAGTGGCGCAAGGGTATGACGGACGCGGCTACGACTTCGTGCAGTTATGCGTACAAGAAGGTCTCGACTGTCAACGCTGCGGGCCAATACAAGGCTGGCGAGCGATTCACGCTGCAGGGCCGCCTGTACTACACGGTGGCCTGGAACTGTACCGGCAACTGCTCGGGCGGTTCGGGCACCTTGGGCGAGTTCCCAGCACCGGTGGGCGCGGCCCAACAGATTGAGGTACGGCAGCGACAGACGGTGGTGACAAATTGAGCCTCGCAACTGATACTCAACGCACTTCCGGTGAGCCGGGCCTCAACCTGCGCTCGACGCTGGGCCAGGTCACCCAGAGGGCGCCTCGTCGCCTGGGCCAGTGGGCAGCATCGGTCCTCTTCATCGTGCTGGTCGTCGTCGGGCTGGTTGCGCTGTTCCAGTCCCAGAGCGACCGGGCTGAAGTGCTGGTGGTCCGGCAGCCCGTCGCGGCTGGGCAGATTATTCAGGCCAACGATGTTGAGCCCGCTGAGGTCGGTGGTGTCTTGAATGCGATCGTGGCTAGTGATGTCGAGTCGGTGATTGGCCAGCGGGCTGCCGCGGGGTTGGTCGAGGGACAGGTGCTCACCGAATCGGCTCTGAGTCAGACGCTGGTGCCTGCGGCAGGGGAACGGCTGGTTGCGATCCGTCTTGAAATGGGCCGAGTCCCGGGGCGGTTGGCTCCGGGCGATCTGGTTGACGTTCTGGTCGTTCCACCAGCTGGCGATCCCGGCACGACTGAACAACTGGACGCGCCGTTCAGGCTGGCGCAGTCAGTACGGGTCGACTCGATGGGAGAGACGCCTGACAGCGCGGTGGTGGTGACGGTGCTGGTGAAGGAAGCCGAAGCCAACGCGATCGCCGCGCATAGTGCGGCCGGCCAGGTGACCGTCGTGCAGGCCCCGGCAGCGGGGGAGTGAGGGCGTGTTGTTCGCTGTCTGCTCAGATCGTGGGGCGCCGGGGTCGACGACCACGGCGCTCGCGCTGGCGGCCGCCCGTGGGCTTCCAGCAGTTGTGGTCGAGGCCGACCCGTATGGGGGTGATCTGGCGCTGCGTTGCCGTGTCGAGGGCCATCCGATGCCCCCGACTCCGACGGTGTTGGGCTTGGGAGCTGGCCGTGCTGACCGTCCGCCACCTTCACCGGGCGAGCCGTCTGTTGTCGCCAGTCCGGAGAGGCATCGCTTGGATCTGTGGCACGACGGGTCCCACCTTCTGAACCGCCTGGTGCGTGTCGTTCCAGGGTTCTTGAGCGCCGAGCAAGGGGCGACCTTGGCGTGGCCGGTGGTCACCGCGACGCTTGAGATGCAGCTGCCTCCGGTCTTCGCTGATTTGGGCCGCATTCACGCCGGGTCACCGTCCATGCCGCTGGCGTGCGCCGCTGACGCCCTGATCGTGGTGTGCCGCGGTGACATGGCGTCGGTGCAGCACATGATGTGGCGGCTGGATCATCTTGTTCCAGCGATTGCTGATCGTAACGGCCATCCGCCGGCCGTGATCCCGGTGGTGGTCGCCTCTCACCGCAACGGTGCTCGGGCGGCCAAGCAGGTCTCCGAACTGCTCGCTGAATCTCCAGTGGCGCCCACCTTGCAAGGGGTCGGCTGGCTGGCGTGGGACCCGGCTGGCGCCAACGCGTTGCAGGAGGGTGCCGATCCGTGGGCGAAGCCGCTGCGCAAGTCGGAGTTGATGAAGTCAGCGCGCTCGGTCATGAGCCTGCTCGCATCGGCGACCGGTCTCGATCACGGCGAGCCCATCACCGGACGCAAGCGAGCACGCCGACGTAATGACTCAGCAGACGCCACTGGGACGACAGGCGCACCGGTGGTCTCAGGGGAAGCCGTCAATAGCGAACCACCGGTGGCTGCTGCCACTCATGGGGTTGGCGTGAGCGCGGATGAGGTCGCAGATTCACCAGTGCCTTCGTTCGAGGGTCTGCGCCGCGGCTGGGACGCCGCGCGTGGAGACGGCGGCCGATGATGGACATCCGCGGCACTGACCACAGCCTGCTCCGCCGGCTCCAGGTCCAAGTGGGAGACCGTCTCGAACAGAGCCTCCAAGCCCGGTCCCTGCAGGGTCAGCCCGCATTGAGCGCTGAGGACACGGACGCACTCAAAGCTGACCTGGCCCATCAGGTGGTCGATGATTACGCCCGTGACCTCGCCGAACGGGGCGTGGGCACGTTGTCGTGGGAGGAGAGCCAGGATCTTGTTCAGGGGTTGAAGAATCGCCTCTACGGCGCGGGTTCGTTGGCAGACCTTCTGCGGGATGAGTCGATCGAGGAGATCGACATCAATGGCTGGCAGAACGTGTTTGTCGACTACAGCAGCGGTGTCCGGACGCGCGTGGCTCCGGTATATGAGTCCAATGAGGAGCTGATCGAGCACATCCAGACTCTGGCCGCTCATGAGGGCTTGTCGGGTCGGGCGTTCGATAGCGCCAATCCGCATGTGAACTTCCGGGTGGGCTCGGCCCGGGTGCAGGCGGTGATGGCCGTCACCACGGCCCCGGTGGTCTCGATTCGGCTCCACCACCGCCACATGCGGTACAGCCTCAAGGACCTGGTCGCAGGCGGAACGATCGACCAGCCGCTGGCTGACTTCTTCTCCGCCGCGGTAAGAGCGAAACGCAACATCATCATCGGTGGGGAGACCAGCGCCGGGAAGACGGTGTTGTTGCGGGCGTTGGCGGCCGAGATCGAACCGGACGAGCGGCTGATCACTATTGAGCGGGCTCTCGAGCTCGGTCTGGAGGATGACGAGGACACGCATCCCGACATCGTGCCGATGGAGGAGCGGCTACCTAATGCCGAGGGCGAGGGCGCGGTCCCGATGCGTGAACTGCTCATGGTGACCAAGCGAATGCGACCTGATCGCGTGATCGTCGGCGAGGTGCTGGGCGATGAGATTCTGGTGATGCTCAACGCGATGATGAACGGCAACGACGGCTCGTTGTCCACGATCCACGCGAACTCCTCGGAGGGCATCGTGGAGAACATCGTCTCCTACGCGATCCAAGCTCCCGAGCGACTGCCGAGGGCCGGCGCGATCAGCATGATCGCCAACGGCCTGGACTTCTTGGTCTTCGTCAAGCGGTTCCGCGGCGGCGGCCAGCAACGCCGGGTGGTGCACTCGGTGCGCGAAGT
This sequence comes from Brevibacterium sp. Mu109, assembly GCF_900169375.1. Classification (NCBI taxonomy): domain Bacteria; kingdom Bacillati; phylum Actinomycetota; class Actinomycetes; order Micrococcales; family Brevibacteriaceae; genus Brevibacterium; species Brevibacterium sp. Mu109. Next base: position 16,721 of record NZ_FXZF01000029.1, on the reverse strand, counting down.
CGTCGGCTACGACGGTGAGCTGTTGAAGACCAATGAGATCTTCAAACCCGGACCGACCGGGATGGCAGTGCGTGACCTTCCCGTGGGGATCAACCGGATCGAGGCACTGCGGGAGGTCGGCTATCGCGACCAGGGCGAGACAGACAGGTGGGCGTGATGCTCATCGGCTTGGGAGTGCTGCTCGCGATCGGCCTGATCGGCATCGGCCGGCTGGCCAGGGGCTTGGCGCTGGTGCCCGAATCGTTGACCCAGTTGGGCCGGCGAGACGGTAGCCGAGACGAGTGGCGCGAGCATCGGGCACTGCTGTCGGCGGCGGCAGTGTTCGCGGCGGTGGTGCTGATCAGTCGCAACTTCGTGCTCGGCGTGATTGCCGGTGCTGCGGTGGTGTTGTGGCCGCTGATCGTTGGCGGTGGGAAGGCCGAACGTGCCGCTTTGGCGAAGCTCGACGCGTTGGCGCAGTGGACCGAGGCGCTGCGCGACCTTGCGCAGAAAGGCGCCGGTCTGGAATCGGTGATTCCCAAGACGATCCCCACCGCATCTGAGGTCCTGGCCCCGTCGCTTCGGCACCTGTCGTTCCGGCTCAGTGTCCGGGTCCCTTTGCCTGAGGCGTTGAGCCTGTTTGCCGATGAGGTCGACGATGCTGGTGCCGACCTGGTGGTCGCGGCTCTGGCCCTTTCAGCACGTCAACGCAAGGGACAGCTCTCCCGCGTGCTCTCGGCACTGTCGTCGGCGTTGCGCGACGAACTGGAGGCACGAACCCGGATCATGCGCGAACGCAACGTCGTGCGTCGTGAGGCCGCCCAGGTCGCGGGCCTGTCTGCTGTGCTGGTGTTCGGCGCGACTCTGTTCGCGCCGCCGACCCTTCCCGGATCGGCAAGCACCGCGGCCGAAGTGCTGCCGTTCCTGCTCGCGGGTGCGTTCTTCCTCGTCTTCTCCCGTGTTCGCAAGCTCGCCGAACCTGAAGCAGAACCACGTTTCTTGTCTGCGGCCAGCGAAGTGCTCGAGGCAGCAACCTACCGACCCAAGGCGGTGGGACTGTGACAGCCGTGATCCTCCTCAGCATCCTGTTGGGCCTGGGCCTGCTGCAATTGCGTTGGCTCGCCTTCGGTCCAGCACCGGATCTGGTGACCGAGATCGACCACTGGCGCCGCGGCCGCGAACGCGCGGGGCGCCGTGCGAGTACTGGGGCACCGGTCTCACCGCTGGGTCGGATCACCCGCTGGGTCAGCGAGACGCTGCGCTCCTACCGCCCCGAGTTCCTCGACACCCTGGCACCCGATCTGGCTATCACCGGCCGGGATCTGCAGACCTGGCTGGCACGCGTCGTCACCACCACAGCAGCCCTCGCGCTCGGTCCCACCGTGCTCATGCTGCTGCGCCGCGCGGCAGATCCAGAGACATCACTGCAGTGGGGCCCTCTACTAGGATTGGGACTCGGGGTGGCCGCCGTCGTGCTCTCAGTCAAGGACCTGCGCGCCGAAGCCAGGCGCCGCCGCGAAGAGTTCACTCGCGCCCTGTCGATCTACCTGGACCTGGTCGCGATGAGCATGGAGGCCGGACAGGGCCACGCCCAGGCGTTGCCCGCCGCCGCACAAATCGGCACGGGCCGGGCATTCACCGACATCCGCACCGCCATCGAGCTCGCGCCATCACGGGGCATCACCCCGTGGGAAGCCCTGGGCCAGTTGGGCCAGCGCTATCAAATCCTTGAGCTGCTCACCTTGCGCTCCAGCATCGAACTCGCCCAAGACGACGGCGCCCGCGTCAAGGAATCACTCATCGCCCGCGCAACCACGATGCGAGCGATTCGGTTGGCGGCCGCGGTCGAGCGAGCCAACAAGGCCACCCAGTCCATGACCCAACTCAACATCGTCGCCGCCATGCTCGCCGGCTGCTACCTGGCCGGCCCCTACATCCTCGCGCTTCGCACCGCCGCAGGCGCACCCGGATAGGCGAGGACAACCACAACGACACCTATCGGCAGTAATCAAGAAACGACACCTATCGGCAGTAATCAAGAGAGGAGGAAACCACGATGATCCGGATCATCGGCATATTCATACTCACCGTGGCGGCCCGGCTTTCGCGGCCTCGAGACGAGCGTGGTGAAGGCGCTGTGCCGTGGCTGGTCGTTCTCGGATTCGGAGTAGCTATCGCCATCTTCGCTGGCGACTCAGTCATGGCGTTCGCCCAGTCACTCGTGGGGAAACTCGGCGGCAATTAGCCACCGCACAACGGTCAGGCAGACCTCGCGATGGTGAGGAAGGAGACGACGTGCAGCATCTACAGCACCGACCCGCGCGCCGTCGACGCCGCGATGAACGCGGCTCGGGAGGTGTGCAGTTCCTCATCACCTTCGTCGCGATCTTTTTCCTTTTCACCAGCCTGGTTCAGTACGGCATCCGCATGCACGCCAACCGTATGGCCGAAGCCGCTGCCCGAGAAGCCGCCGTCAGCACCGCACGATTCGACGGCACCACCGAGTCCGGCCGCGCGACCGCCGACGACTACCTGTCGACCACCGGCGCCATCGCCATCACGGGATCCACGGTCAACGTGACGCGCTCGACCACCGAGGCACGCGTCTCGGTCACAGTCAAGATCGTCCCCCTGGCACCGTGGCTTGCTGACCCGATCACGTCCGTCGCTACGGCTCCGGTGGAGAGGTTCGTGCCATGAGGCCGCCAGCTCAGCACCCCCAACGCCACCCCTTCGGCCGCCAAGGGCTATGCACGTTGTGGTTGCGACCGCTTCGAGACCGGGAATTGCAGGCCGGTGGGCGTGTCCGCGACGAGCGCGGGTCGGCCGGCGTGGAGCTTCTGATCACAGCCACAGCGTCGGTGGCTCTGGTGATCGTGGTGGTCGCCGTCGGTCGCTATGTCGACGGTCCGGCCCAGGCCAACGATGCCGCCTACGCGGCCGCCCGAGCTGCGTCATTGGCGCCCAACCAGCTGCAAGGCGTCGCCGACGGCCGACAGGCGGCAGCCGATGCCCTTGCTGACCGCGGCAAGAGCTGCCAGAACCTCTCAGTGTCCTTCGCCGGCAGTGACTTCAGCCCCGGAGGCCAGGTCGTCGCCGAGGTGAGCTGCACGGTCAACCTGACCGATACCGGCGCTCTAGGCAATCAGCTCGGAGTAAGCCAGCACACCGAATTCCGCGAGCGTGCCGTCGTGCCCATCGAGAGATTCCGTGTCGTGAACGGAGCGCGCGCATGATCCCGGCATGGTTTCGTACCGCCTGCCGCCGGGCCCGCCGCGACAGGGACGAGCGCGGTGTGGCAGCAGTCTGGCTGCTCATCATCGCCGCCACAGCCTTTGTGGCACTGGTGGGCTTAGTCGGTGGCGGAGGGGAACTGACCAACTACCAGGTCGAGGCCCGCCGCGCAGCCGAGCAGGCAGCCCGCGCCGGCGCCGACGAACTCTCCGAGGCCGCCATCCGCTCCGGGACCGATGAGGTCAACACCGGCGCCGCTATCGCCAGAGCCCGCACCGTCCTGACCACCTCCGGCTGGACCGGCACTGTGCAGGTGCGGGGCAGCACGGTGATCGTGACGGCCACCGGGACCCGCAAACCGACGTTCCTGCCCTTGCTCTATGTCAAGACCGTCCACATCAACGAGACCGGCACCGCCACGGCCATCTCGAGCCCGGACGGATAGAGGACTTTCATGACACGCTCGAACACGAGGATCTCCACCAGGGTGACACGCGCGATCGCAGCACTGGTGGTGCTGGCTGCGTTGCTCGTCGGTGCCCCGCTCGCACTGATGGCATGGCGTGGCAATCCGTGGCCAGCGGGCGGCTGGGCGGAGATCCAACTGCTCACCACCAGCACGATCGTCGGAGCGTTCGTCACGGCGGGTTGGCTCGCCTGGGCGCTGATGACCGTGTGCATCCTGACCGAGACCATCGCGGTCGTCACCGGCAAGACAGCGCGGCGTATTCCGTTTGTCCTGCCGGGACAGCAGGAGTTCGCCCGGTACCTGATCCTCTCGGTCGCAGCCCTCGGGCTGGGGGCGGGCACTATGACCAACGGCGCTATCGCACAACCGGCGTCAGCGTCGGAAGCCACTGCACAAACCGTGCACGCATTCGCCTTCACCACGCCGGCGGCCGCACCTGATGAGGTTGAGGTCGACTCACGTCAGGGACCGTCGATCACCCTGCAGACCGACACGACAGCGTGGAGACTGGCCGAGACCCGCCTCGGGGACGGGGCACGGTGGCACGAGATCCGTGACCTCAACCACGGCATCCAGTTGGCTGATGGAACCACGTTCACCCAAGGCACCCAGACCCTGCCGGCTGGCACCACTCTGCATCTGCCTGCTGACGCCCAGAACCTCCCCACCGCGGCCCCGAACGACGACACACCCGACACAGAAGCCGGCGGCACCGACACCACAGAGCATGTAGCCGAAGATCGCGAGGGTGCCGATCACACCGCCGGAAACATTGAGGATGCTGCGCCTGCCGAGACGGTCACCGTGGTGCGGGGGGACACGCTGTGGGATATCTCCGAGGAGGAGACGGGTAACCCACATCGGTACAAGGAGGTCTTCGAGGCTTCCAAGGGAACTCGCCAACCTGGCGGCGAATACCTGACTGACCCAGACCTGATCAAGCCCGGTTGGACCATCACGATCCCCCGTGACGTACCGGCCGCCGACGATCAGGCGCCCGAGACCGCGGACGTCGCCCCCGAACTCGAGGAGCCAGCCCCAACTGAACTTACCGAGCGGCCCCCGACTGATCCTCCGTCAGTCGAAGCCCCTTCGGAGGATGCGGAAGAGTCACCAGCCGAAGCGGTTGACCGGGTCGAGCAGGTCGACGACACCGAGGAGAACAGCACCATCTTGGGGATGCCGTGGGCGCTGGCGGGGTTGACCGGCGCAGGAACGCTCCTGGCTGGTGGGCTGCTGATCGGGCTACGTCAGCGCCGGGCCGCACAGTTTCGTGCCCGACGTCCAGGCCGGACCATCCGACCAGCTGACCCCGAACTGGCAGCTACGGAGAGGACCATCACCGCTGCCGGGCCGCTCGGTGAGGAGATGCTGATCTTCATCGACGCCGCCCTGCGCCGCCTCGCCGGGACCGTCCATGCCGCTGGCTCGGCGATGCCGCCGGTCGCCGCTGTCGAAGCACGACTGGGCGAGGACGGGAGTCTCACCCTGCACCTGAGCGACACCGCTGAACTCCCTGAACCGTGGCACGGCACACCCGACCGCCTTCACTGGCACGTCCCGACCGCCACGGACATCATCGACCTTGGTCTCCTCAGCGAGGAGACCGACCCGCCCTACCCGCTGTTGGTCACCATCGGCCAAGCCGACACCGGTGAGCTGTGGCTTTTCAACTGTGAGGAGGTCGGCATCCTGAACGTCACCGGTGACCTCAACAGTGGCCGCAATGTTGTGCGACACCTGATCGCTCAGCTGGCCGTCAACCCTTGGGCCCAAGGCGTCAAGGTCGACTGCATCGGCCTGGGCAGTGAAGCCACCCCACTGGGAGAGGGGATCAGCTATCACGCGCCCGGCGATCAGGCGAACGCCGCAATCGCTGAGACCATCGCGGATGCGATCGCCATGGTCGACCGCGCCACCGAATACGACATCGACGTGGCCACCGGACGGACCGGCCAAGCCGACGACGATCTCTGGCCCAGCCGCCTACTCATCCTTGACGCAGCCTCAGACGAAGCCGCTGACAATGAGCTCGTGGGGCTCGACCAGCTGATGGGCGTTGTCTCCCATCAGATCGGTCGGACCGCCACATCAATCCTGATTCTCGGCGAGCACACCGACACCGCAGGAACTGAACTGCGACTGACCGGCACCGGACGGGTCGTCCTCGAGCAGGCTGGCCTCGATCTGGTCGGTGTCAGCCTCACCAGCGAGGAAGTCGCTGGTGTCGGTCTGGTCTACGCCCAAAGCGAGATCCTCGACGACGTCGAGATTGGCGTCGACACGACCATCGATGACGGGTGGGAGACCTACGCCGACCGAACAGGAGGCCTGCGCCGTGAACACACAACAGCGCGTGCCACTCCGCCGGTCGAACTCATTGAACCGGCCACCAGCCTCCTCGATGCAGACGACCAGGACTACCTCGCCGAGGCTGCGATACTTGCTGAGGACCTCGAAGCTCTCGCACCCAGAGTCCCTGGACACCTACGCGCGGAGATCGAGGACCAAGACCCGAACCTGGACGAGGACTGCGAGCGCTGGTTCGCCGATGGCGACAACTGTGCCCAGCTCATCCTGCTCGGGCCAGTCGCTGCACACACCCACGGCAAAGCGCTCGCCAAACGCCGGGCGTACTTCACCGAGTTGCTGGCGTTCTTGTGGTTCCACCGTCGCCACGGCGCGACCCGCGACCAGATCGTTGAGGCCTTCGGTACCCCGCCGGATCGGGTGCGCAAGGACATCAGCATTCTGCGGGACTGGCTGGGGACCAACCCCGACACCAAGCGGCCCTACTTGCCCGCGGCTGATGAGGCACCTGCTGCGAAGACCACAGGGGTCAACGTCTACCAACTTGACGATGGTGTGCGTGTTGATTGGGACCTATTCAAGCGTCTGCGTGTCCGTGCTGATGCGCGCGGTGGTAGCGAGGGCCGTGAGGACCTCATGGCAGCGCTCCAACTCGTGACTGGCCGACCCTGCGACCGGCTTCGCGAGGGGGGCTGGTCGTGGCTGGCCGATGGGGAGCGCCACGACCACTACATGGCTGCTGCCATCGCCGACGTCGCCCTCACTGTCACGACCCACTTCCTGAGCGAACACGACACGAGGCGCGCACGCGAGGCGACCGAGGTCGCGCTGTTGGCCGCACCCGATGAAGAGGCGACTCGACTTAGTCTCGTGGAGATCACCGAGGCCGAAGGGAATCGAACTGAAGCGCAGCGCATTTTGCGAGATGAGGTCTGCAACCGCTCCGACGACGGACAGGCGCCCACCGACATCAATGACCGGACCCAGACCCTCATCAACAACCGTAAGTGGCTCGCCGGATGAATTGAGGCTCGCGGCAACTCCCGAGGCCCGCCGCCGGAGGTAGCTGATGCTGATCGTGACGGGACGAGGAGCGAACGAAGCCAGCCGGCGAGACTACGTTGCTTCTATGCTGACTGGCACCTGGAGGTCGGTAGCGATGGGCGTGTATAGGTCGACGCCCTGTTCCTGGGTCTTGAGCGAGACGATGAGGGAATAGCGGATGGGTAGATCGAGCCGATCCTTGCGACGGTTGCGCTTCCACCAGCCGCCAACCGGATAGACGCCGATCACGCCGGAGGCCGCGAGGTCTTGTCCTGAGCCCTCCCAGATGTCTTGGTGGAGCGACCCCAGGTTCCGCTGGTTGGGACCAATCATCCAGCGTTGATCCGATCCCGACGATCTTGAAGGGCGAGAGGAGTCTTCATCGTTCTCGGCCTCACGATTCAGGCGCGCGATGAACTCGGCTTCGGTGAGATCAGTTGGGGCCTTGAGATCGAACCGGAGCAGGTGGGATGCGTAGGAATAGCGCTGTCGCCATCCACGTCGTGACGCAGACGGCTCGACGAAGTAGGAGAGCGTGACCTTCAAAGTGACGTCTCCGGCCCCGATGGTCTCCAGGACCTCTGTCGGCCAAGGGAATGCGTGGAGCCTGAACCGACGCATCTTGTATTCGGTTCCCTCGAAGGGAACGAAGGTGTCTTGCGTGACGAGCGTGACGGATTGCCGCGACGAAAGTAGTACGGCGTCCTCGGATGGCACGCCCCATCCATACCGTCGGAGCAGATCGAGCTTGGGCTCTTTCTTCGTGCCGGTGGCATCGAACTCGGCACGCATCGCTGGCGTCCATTCGGCTGCGTGCACCATGAGCCCGCGAACCGTCTCAGGCCAATACTCCGGATAGTGCGCGACCGTGAGCGCGGCGATCCTTGACGCTTGTGCCGTGGCCGCGCTGGTGGCGTTTGCGGACGTCAACGCGAGATCGTTCTGGAGGCCGGTGGAACGGAGCGACAACAGCGGATGGCGGTCATGGAATCCGGTCGACCCGTCGGTGAGGACATTGCCGCCCTCGAAACAGATGTCCGGTTTGATGGGCCACTTCCGCTTGCTGAATAGGAGGGACGTCCTGCTATGGGGCGAGAGTTCACCCTTCCCCGCCAACGTCGTCCAACCAGCAAAATCGGGATCGGCCAGACTACCGACGAGATCGGTGTGGGCGCCGACTGTCAGAGCGTTCCAAGCCTGGGCAGGGTCTTCCACCGCGGAAGTGTCCGACTCGATGCGGTGATCGTTGCTGTAGGTGTCGACGTTTCCGGCCGCAACAATCATGAGCCGACTCGAGTCTGCATCGGGTGCTGTCAGCAGCTGTAGTTGCTCACCGTCTCGGACGATGTCGGTTCCCACGGCCAGCGCGTCGACTGTCGACGACCAGAGGGTTGGCGCACCGGGCCGGTCTGGCTCGGTGGAGATGGGCATGCAGAACACACGGCGTCGCTGCGTCGTGGCCTCTGTTCGGGCGACGGCATCGACGGTGACAGTTCCGTAGTCGCGAGGGTCGGTGTCAGGCTCACCGCGATTGGGAAGCACGCGCACAGACTCAAGCCGGTGATGGAGTTGCACGGCGCCTGATCCGGTGAGCAGGTCATCGAGCGGCCCGTACAACGCCAGACCGGCCATCGCCGTACCGTGCCCTTGGGTATCGAAGCCAGAGGTGCCGATCACCGTGTGCAGGTCAGCGGGGTCAAGAGAGGCGGCGAGGAGCCGGTGGGAGCGCGCCACACCGGTATCGAGATGGCACACCGCAGGAGCCTCCACCGGAGCCGCAGTGACACGACTGGCGAGGTCGTCGACGTACTCGTCCTGTTCTTCGGGCAGGAGATCTTCGATCGTGTCGACGAACTCGGGCCTGCGAATCTCAGCGATCGGAACGCTCGTGAAAGGCAGCACTTCCAGTTGCTGCCACGTCGCATTGATCCATACCACGACGCGATCGTTGAGGGCCAGAGAACGCTCTAAGAGCCGCAGGTTCAGCGCTGTCGCGAACCCGCGAAGGCTGTCCGTGTTCTGCGGAGAGGCGTCCAGCCACAACTCCCACCATTGGGTTCCGTTCTTGGGCGGTTCACCTTCGGACTGCCAGAGGTCATCGAGGATGGTCTGCCGGATGCGGGAGATGTTGGCCACGAGGGCACGATTCGCGGGGTTACCCTCCGGCGTCTCCCACTTGTCCTCAGAGGCTCTCGTGATCTTCTTGCTCAGGTAGTCCTCGAAGATCTTCAGGAACTGTGCCCGGTAGGCGTCAGCGACCCACACCACGGCTCTTTCGGGCAGGCCACTGGTTGCCGACTGCACCGACAGCAGCAGCCACTGGGGCACCCTCGGCTTCTTCGCGCCTCCTCGGGTGAACTTTTCTAGCGACTCGATCTTCAGCGGATAGGCGGCGTCTTCTCCCTCAAGGGTGATGACACTTCCCAGGGCTCGTAGCTCATCGGCGCTGAGGCTGATACTCGTGCGAGTCGTGTCGCTTTCGGAGAACGCATCCTGGAGCTGGCCCCTCAGCGCGAGCCCGTGGGCGCGGTATTCGACAGGCTTGACCTTCGGGTTGCCGTTGCCGCCGCGAGAGAAGTCCTCGCTTCGGACACGATCGAGGACTTGCAGGTGGGTGAGGTGCCGGAGTTCGTCAGGCACCGCTCGCCGTTCGACGAGTCTCCAAAGCAGATACGAGATCCTCAGCCCGGATGACGGTATCGCTGCGCATCAGAACAGCCTTGGCGGCTGCCTCAGCCGCCTTCACCAAGTCGGCGTGACTGAGACCTTCGGTATGGGTATCGACCGCGTCCCAGCGCATGCCCTTCATCAGCGAGCCGAGCCGTCCCTTGATGACCGCTCGCGCCTGCGTCGTGTCGGGCAGGCCGTAGGTGAGAACCATGTCGAAACGGCGAAACAACGCCTTGTCGAGAATGGCCCGGTGATTCGTTGCTGCAATCACAATGCTCTCAGGGCTGGCCTGTTCCAGGAAGACCAGAAAGGAGTTCAGAATGCGTCGTGCCTCACCGACGTCGTTTCCGGACCGGTCTGCTCCCAGTGCGTCGAACTCATCGAACAAGTAGACGCCCCGCCGTTGCGCCACGGCGTCGAATACCAGGCGCAGCTTCCCCGCGGTCTCGCCCATGTATTTGCTCAGCAAGCTATCGAGACGCACGGTGAACATAGGCAAAGACAGCTCGCGTGCCAATACCGCCGCCGTCATGGTCTTTCCTGTGCCCGGTGGCCCTTCCAGGAGTAGGCGATGGGTCGGGTCGAACCCGTGTTCAAGGAGCCGCTTGCGCTGGCGCTGTTCGGCGATGACCTGTTTGAGCCGTTCCCTCAGTTCGCTTGGCCCTACCAAGTTCCGCAAAGCGACTTCGGGGTGGCTGACCTCGACAAGGTCCGCCAGGTCGCCGCGTGGCTGGGCGAGCTTGGTGACGTTGCTGCGAGGCGTCGTACTTCGGGACGCATCGACGGCCTTCTTGATGTCGCCTGCCAACACGTGATGGCCTTGGCGTGCCTCCCGAGCCGCGATTTGCAGGGCCACAGAGTAGAATGCTGAGTCGTCGCCGGAGGCGTGACTACGGACCATCGCGGTGATGTGTTCACCGAGTCCAGCCATGATCCCTCCTCGCAGCCTCGACCCATATCAGAGCAGTATCGTCGCACCAGTCTACGGGCGACCTGCCTTCCGAGCCCGAACGACCCGGCCCCCGCGAGGCGATGAGTCGCTGCTCGTCCGAGCAAGCAGCTGGTCCATCAAGGGCGGATCAGGTCATGCTGCTCACACCAGCACCTCACGGTCCGCCCGCAGGGTGTCTCGAACCTCGCGGGTGAGCTGGCGGCGGCGCTTGCGGGTCCAGACCTGACGCGGCTGGCTCTGGTCGCCTGATTGTTCGCCGGCCTCGCGGATAGCGCGACTCACGGCGAGGTTTTCCTGCGCGCGGACGATGGGGAGCTTGACCGTGGCGAACAGGCCGTGCCCGACGAGCTTGAGGGCGGACCACCAGCACGCGAGGGCGCCGAGATACCACCAACCGGGTTCTCCGGCGTGCACCATGCCGACGCAGACGACACCGGCGCCGAAGTAGGCCACGCCGACGAGGGCGAGCGGAATGCCCCAGCACAGCCCGGCGCGGGTGCGGACACGGCGCACGAGGACGTTGCTGGGCAGCCAGCGTTGGCACCAGCGGTGGACGGCTGCGGCGGGTCGCATGGCGAGAAGGATGAGGAACATGTGGGGCCTCCCGGCATCAGGTGCGAGCAAAGCTCGCAACGGATTACTTGGGTGGCTGGGCCCCACCGCTCCAACTGGAGCGTCCTCGAACTACACGACATTGCCCGCCGGGCGCTTCGTAGTTTACGCCTTCTGCAACGCCGTGACCAGCGCACGATCTGGCGTTGCAGCCCTGCGGGTGTGGGGCGTTGCTGGGGTTGCGCGGCACTATCGTTGCAACGTGAGCAAGCATCCGGACAACCCGTGGTGGTGCCCGGAGCATGATGCGCCACGGATGATCATGACCCGCGAGGAGTGGGACGACGCAGCCGAGGCCGGGCACGTGACTCCGGAGCATGTGATGCAACGGCTCAAGAACATCGCCGACCACGTGTTCGACAACGAGACCTCGATCGGGTTCGACGACGAGGGGTTCGTCGTGAGTCTGACGGCGGCGGGGATGTCTCTGCCCGGCGGCGTGACACTGTGCGTCTACCCGAATGACCACCCGCCGCCACACGTCCACATCAGGGTCCGGTCGCGCCCGGAGGCAAAGCTGCGCATCCGCCTGGACACCGGCGAATTCATGGACGACGCCCCGGACGGGCTGGTGCGCAAGAAGCTCAAGGGCTTGCAGGCGGCTGTTCGGGAGAACCACACGGTGCTTGCCGGGTGGTGGCAGGAGTACCACGGCGATCCCGTGGTGATCGGGTGAGTCGCATCGGATGCGATCGGTCCCCGGCGCTTGCGGCGGGTCAAGTGCAAGACGTGTATCCGATCTGGGACAGGTCAGGATCAGGGGTCGCTGATAGGACTTGAGGTCGGGTGACGACAGGACTCGAGGTGAGGTCTGGCCGCGGTGCTGAGCGTGGTCGGCGGTCGTGGTTGGCAGCGGTGGGAGCGAGGTTCGCGGATGCGGCAGGCGCAGGCGGCCCGGATCGAATCCGTGCCGCCTGCCTTGACCAGTGCCCGCTACTGGTTACGGGGTTCGAAGGTCGCCCAGCGGGTCATCCGTGCTGCCGCCGTCTGTGTCGCCGCTATCGGTGCGCCCGAAGCGTCGGCGCAGGCCCAGGAGCAGCCCGCCTCCAGCGGTCAGGCCGACGCCGGCTGCGAGCATCCCGAGCGTGGCGGGGGCGCCGGTGTTCGGAAGGTTCGGCGTGCTCGTCGTCGGTGTGCCGGGCTTGTCCGGTGGTGGGGGAGGAGCGATCACCTGCGTGGTCTCCGAGGCCTGTCCGAACACCGCGCTCCATCCCTCATGTTCGGGAGTTTCCGCGATGGTTTCGTGCCAGACGTAGTAGCCAGGCTTGTTGACCGTCAGCGCTTCGGTGGTGACTGTGGCTTCGCCGTTGTCGTCGGCGGTGACCGTGAGCGTCAGCGTCCCGACGACAGGGGCGTCCTTGGGAGGAGCGTCGGCTTCGGCTGGCTTGTTCGTCAAGGGCCCATACAGGCTCGTGGTCACCTCGATCGTCGAGCCAGGTTGCAGACCGCTCACGGCGAGCGTGTCGGTGATCTTCGCGCCGGGCTGGGCCGTCTGGGCAGAGGTCTGCGTCGTGACATGCGGCTGCCAGGGCACAACCGTTGTCTCGGATTCCTCGCCGTACTTGCCGGCCCATCCGTCCTGCTCGGCAGTTACGTCGATGGTTTCGTGCCAGACGTAGTAGCCGCGCTCCGTGACGGTCAACGCGCCGGTAACGGCGGTGACGGTGCCGTCGTCGCCAGCGGTGACCTCGGTGGTCACCGTCCCAACGACGGGCGCAGCGTCGGGGACGCTATCGGCAATCTCGGGACGCTCGTCGAATGGCCCGTACAGGGTGGAGACGACACTGGCGGTGCTTCCTGGTTGAAGACCGCTCACGGTGAGCGTGTCGGTGAGCTCGGCACCGGGTTCGGCACGCTGATCAGAGGTCGCAGTGGACACCTCCGGCGACCACTTGACCAAGGTCGTTTCCGATTCCTGCCCGAACTTCCCAGGCCAAGCAAGGTTCTCGTTGGTCTCAGCGGTGGTCTCGAACCACACGTAGTAGCCGGACGTGCTGATCTTCAATCCCTCGGTGGTCGCGGTTGCTTTGCCCGCTCTGTCAGCAGTGACGGCGGTGGTCACCGTTCCGACCTTGGGTGCGTCGCCGGGCGGCGCGTCTGCTGCGGCAGGACGGGTATTGAACGGCCCATACAGGGTTGAGCTGACCACAATGCTCGAACCGGGCTCCATGCCCGAGACATGCAGCGTGTCGGTCAACGACGTGCCCGGCGCCGCAACCTGATCGGCCGTTTCGGTGATGACCTGCGGCTGGTTCGGGACGTTCGCCGTGTAGGAGCCTGCGGCGCTGGCCGGCTCGGTCTTACCGCTGATCAGGATCCGCTGGTAGTTCGACTTCGACGGCTCACGGTAGTGCAACTTGGTCGAGGGGAGTTTGGCGTAGGAGACGCTGACCTTCACGACCCCGTCGCCGGTCGAAGTGAGCGCGACTGGCTGACCGTTCGCGGAAGCGGCGAGGGTCCGGGTCTTGGTCAACGCGAAAACTGCCGGGCCAGTGATGGTCAGAGTTCCTGGATATCCGGTCAGGGTCTTACCTGCTGCTGAGACCGGCCGGTAGGCCGACACGCTTGCGGACTTGGCGTCTGAGGCAGCCTTGACGCTCAACGGGATCGTGTAGGGCCCGGCGAAGTTCTTCGCTTCGGTCACCAGCTTCTTGCCGCCGGACTTGATGTCGCCGGCATACGGGGTGCCGGTGTCCTTCGCTCCTCCGGGACTGGTGACGAACGTCCGGACCGCATAGCTGACATGCGCGGCTTGAGAGTTGTTGGTCGTGTGGCCGTTCGCGGCCAAAACGTAGGCCAGCCGATGCACGTTCGTGGCAGACAGTGGACCGACCCCGGTGGTCCTTGGATTCCAGGTCGTCGTGGTCTTGACTGCGCCATACGATGCGCCGCCGTTGGCATTCGGCGCATAGAGTGTCGCGCCACCGGCTATCGGGTCACCGCAATAGCCAAGCTCGCTCCCAGTCCTGTACGAGCCATACCAAACGTCGCCGGCCTTGGTGATGCCGTGCCCCTTTGACAACGACGCCGCAGAAGCCGACGACATAGGGACAACAGTCGCTGCCAGCACGACGGCGAACACGAACGCCAAACCTCGCCACCCGCGCCGCTGAGACTGGTGAACCGTTCCGGGTTCAGGGGTCACATCTGGGGGATTGACGCGGGTCATCAGAACTCCATTCCACGAGGGCAATGGCGACACCTGGCGATGCCGCTGCCCCACAGGGGGAATCTGACTCATCAGGCGATCACGAAGGCCCACCGGAAGGTCGTTGTTCAGCTCATGACGTCCCCGGCTTGCGTCCTGCCCTTTGGCGGAGGTGTAGGCCCTAGCGGGAACCAATGAAGTCCCTTGACCGGTTGAGTTCGGCGTCCTTAGCTCATCGTCGCAAATTTGCCGCTCCCGATCCGTGGTTGCGACGCCGTCGACACGAACCGTCGATAGAGGAGGACAATCTAGGTCGCCCTCACAGAAGCCGACCGGATGGGCCTTCAACGTCTCGGTCCCCGTTGTGGGGTGGCTTGGTGTCCGGGTGGTCGGCGGTCGGCGTTGCGGCGTCCGGGATTGGGCCAAGTCTCGACGACCTCGAAGGGGGGTGTGTCGGTGAGTGTGTCGCGCAGTTGGGACCTGGCGCTGTTGGAGGCGTGTGGCGACGGTTCAGGGACAGCGGGTTTGTGGTCTGCGAGGGCGGTTAGGGCTCGTACGGCGAAACCCTCTGGAGTGAGTCGACCGTAGACAGGCTCCTCGATGGTGCCGCGTCGCATTACCCGCAATTCGGTGGAGTCGCGTAAGACTTCGCGGCGGAGCGCGGCCGCCCAGGTGGCTAGCGTGTTTTCGGTGGCGGCGAGCAGGTCCATGGTTTCGGGATCGCTGAGGGCGTCGACCTGGCCTTCCTTGACGGCAACGCTGATCTCTTGCTGTTGGCCGCGTACGAGCGGGTGGATGTGTGGACCTGTCGGGTCGTGCAGGCCGCGGGTCGCATACAGGGCGTCGTCAAGCAAGTCATGAAGGTGTCCGGCGCGCGGCAACTCGCCCTGCAGTTCGGCGCTGGCTGCAATCCGGTCGTGAAGTCGCGCGAGGAGATTGACCTGGTTGTGAGCAACGGCGAGCGCGCTGGATGCGGAGAGCCGATGCGGTGCCCGCAGGTTTCGCCGTGCCATGGGCTGCAGGAACGACTCGAGTGATCGCTGTGCGGGCGCCAGGTCCTGGGGGACACGCAACAGATGGACGGGCCGATCGAACTCGGTCGGCCTAGCAGGCGCAGTCACGGCGCCGTCGACAAGGTGATGGTCGGCGACCCAGTGAGCGAATCTCTCGACCGATGCGGCAACGAGCCTGGCTGTGGCGATCTCGGTGGCGTGTCCCCGGTCAACGTTCGTGTGGGTGTTGAGCGCACCGGCAGCTCGCAGTCGCTGATCGAGTACCGCCATCGCTTCGACGATCTGTGCGGTGTCGGACGCCAGCGCCGCGTGCGCTGCCGAGGTCGTGCGCCAGGGCTCAGGTTCGGCCGTGTTGAGCACATGATTGGCCACGAGTATCGCCTTGGCTGCGCTGGTCCAGTGCTTCGCCACCGGATCGGTGACCTCGCCCAGCGCGTCGCTGGGCGCCAGGCGGTCGGCAGGTGCCATGTGGGGGAACTGTTCGACCAGGTAGCCCAGCTCGATGACTGGTTCGCGGCGCAGGGCGTCGAATTTGACCGGTGTGCTCGCCGCTGGGTCGGTGCTCTTGACCTGGACGCGGAACTGGTTCCAGAGCCGGTCGCGCAGCGCGCCGATCACGACGTCGCGACTGGTCAGAACCACCGGTCGCAGACTCGGATCGTCCGGGAGGGCCGGGCCTCGGACTAGATCTGCCAACGCGTTGGCGATGCGCTCGGCGTGCTCGCCATACGGGGTGGTGATCATCCGCTTCCCCTGGCTTTCGCGACCAGCTCACGAACCCGGGTCAGGCGCAGTACTGCTGGAAGTCCGGTGACGTCGCCCAGCATCCGGGCGAGCAGATCCTCCAGCCTGTCGAATCCGTCCTCGGCATTGGCCACGGACGGCGGCGAGACGATGACGTTGGGTGTGTGCAGCCCGGAGTCGGTGAGCTCGGTGAACGCCTCGGACAGGCACCGACGTGCGGGCCGCAGGATTCCGTAGTCTCCTCCGGCGGTGGCGAGCTCCTCCAGGAGGGCGTAGGTCGCGGCGAAGTCGCGGTGCTCCGAAAGTGCTGAGCTGGCCATGGCGTGGGCCTCCTGATGGGTGTGCTGGAACGAGGTCATGGGACGAACCTTTCTCCGGCACGATGTCTCACGGGCTCTGATGACGCCTGCCTGTGGATAAGCGGCTCTTCCCGGTTCGTGGTGATGGGGAGCGTCGCGTCGTTGACGTAGAACGGCTCGTGGTCCTGCTGTGATGGGTGTTGTCAAGACATCCGAATCTCAGAGGACCACGAGCCTGTGCACGAGA
>NZ_FXZF01000019.1:0-77450 GCF_900169375.1 Brevibacterium sp. Mu109 | reverse complement strand
AACGCACCGGCCGCGGATTCCGCAACGCGGAGAACTACCGGACGCGTATCCTGCTCACCAGCGCCGCGAGAACCGTAGCGTGAATACCCGCCACAGCAGGGTCATTCACCACGAACCGCGAAGAGCCCGTAAACACCCTCACCCGTGACGGTGAGGCTCTGGCAAGAGCACTCGAGCTGGCCGCGCAGGCTTGCGAGAACTCCCCGTTCGCTGTGGGCGAGAGCCTCTCCGTCATGCAGGACGTATTGGACGCCGGTGAAGAGCTCGGATTGACGCAGACGGAGGCCGCCACCGACGGGATTCGCGCTTCCGAAGACAAGCAGGAGGCGGTCGCCGCGTTCCTCGAGAGGCACTCCCGGACTGGCGCGGCGGATGAAAGTCCCGGAGATCTCTCTCACATGCACTTATGAACATGTGCTGACCTTCATATGGTGGGGAGTGCACGGCGGGTTATCGTCGGCTCTCTGTTCGAAAGGCAGTGATCATGCGCG
Organism: Brevibacterium sp. Mu109; assembly: GCF_900169375.1. Classification (NCBI taxonomy): domain Bacteria; kingdom Bacillati; phylum Actinomycetota; class Actinomycetes; order Micrococcales; family Brevibacteriaceae; genus Brevibacterium; species Brevibacterium sp. Mu109. The sequence goes on along the minus strand of NZ_FXZF01000019.1, from coordinate 76,959 downwards.
CAATCGTATTCGAGAACTTCAAGACCTTCCCCTCGCTCAAGGACGTCGACAAGCCCACTCCCGGCCCCGGCGAGGTCCTCCTCAAGGTGGCAGGCGCAGGTGCATGCCACTCCGACGTCGCCATCTATGACACCTTCGAAGAAGGCGGCCCCGGCGCGCAGAACCCGCCGTTCGTGCTCGGTCACGAGAACTCCGGCTGGGTCGAGGAAGTCGGTGAGGGAGTCGAGGGCTTCACGAAGGGCGACGCCTACCTCGTCTACGGGCCCATCGGCTGCCAGCGCTGCCGCGCCTGCTCCCGCGGCCAGGACACCTACTGCGAGAACGCAGCCACGAATCCCTACATGGGCATCGGCCTGGGACGGGACGGCGGTATGGCGGAGTACGTCTCCGTCCCCACACGCAACCTCGTGCCGCTCGGCGACGCAGACCCCATCGCGGCAGCACCACTGTCCGATGCCGGCCTCACCCCGTATCACGCGATCAAGTTGGCACTCCCCCAGCTGGCAGGCGGCGGCAAGCACGCCCTCGTCATCGGCCTCGGCGGACTGGGCCAGCTGGGCGTCCAGATCCTCAAGGCGCTCACCGGCGCGACGATCATCGCGACCGACATGAAGGAGGACGCGATGGCGGAGGCTGAGGCCGCTGGCGCCATCACCGTCCCCGGTGGCCCCGACCAGGTCGAGCAGATCCGTGAGCTCACCGGCGGCAAGGGCGTCGACGCGGCTTTCGACTTCGTCGGTGTCGCAGGCACCGTGAACGTCGCGATGAACTCGATGGCCGTGCAGGGACGCTGCACGATCGTCGGGATCGCTGGTGGCACCTACGAGTGGTCCTTCTTCACGAACCCGTACGAGGCGACTCTCACGAACACCTACTGGGGCACGATCGAGGAGCTTCACGAGGTCGTCGACATGTACAAGGCCGGTCAGATCCTGCCAGACGTCGAACGATTCTCGCTGGAGAACGGTCTCGACGCCTACCGGAAGATGGAAGCCGGCGAGTTGTCTGGCCGTGCAGTGATCGTGCCGCACTACGCCTGAGCGGAACTGTCCGCAACTCGGGCCCTGGTCGCCGGATCGGTCCGGCGATCCAGGGCCCGGACCATGCTCGCCCCTCCTACATCATGAACGACGTCCGCCGGACCGCTGCTTGAGTCGTACCTGCATGTGACGACCATCAGTGCGGTGATCCAGGTAAGACTGCTCGGCGACGAGGTCGCTGAGCTTCCGATAGCCGAAGTCACGGGCGTCGAAGTCCGCATGCGTCCGATTGAGGTGCTGTCCCAGGAGGCTCAGCGTCGCCCAGCCGCTGTCGTCGCTCGTCGCGTTGATCGCCTTCGTCAGGGCACTCTGCAGATTGATGCGGGAGCTGCCAGTGTCCTCGGCATCGGAGAAGAGGACCTGCGTCACGACCGGCTGGGATGACGATGACTCGCGGTCGTCACCCACGGGCGCGGCAGGCTCGCCATCGGCCGTCCTTTCGGCGGTCTTCTCATTCGTGCTCTCCCTGCGTCCGCGGGACGAGTCGGCGGATTCACTCTTGCGACCTCGGCCAGATGACGCGCCCTTGCTTGCGGCCTTGCTGTCTGAGGACCTGCCACCCGAGGCCTGGCGTGAACGATCCCTATCGACCGCCTCGGTCACAGTCTCTTCATTCGCGACTTCTGCGGCCTCGTCGTCCTCGCTGCCCAGCAGTTCGAGGTAGATGAACTGGTCGACCGCGTTGCGCAGCGAGATGGGCGTCTTGCGCCGGCCTAGACCGATGACCTTCTTCCCCGACTCGCGCAGGCGCGTGGCCAGGCGGGTGAAGTCGGAGTCCGAGGAGACGATCGCGAAGGACTCCACGTTGCCCATCCACATCAGGTCCATCGCGTCGATGATGAGTGCGGAATCCGTGGAGTTCTTCCCCACGGTGTAGGCGAACTGCTGCACCGGCTGGATCGCCCACCGGTTCAGCTCCTTCTTCCATCCGTTGAGCTGTGACGTCGTCCAGTCGCCGTAGGCGCGCTTGATGGTCGGGGTGCCGTAGGAGGCGAGCTCTTCGAGCACTGCTCCCGCGTGGGTGGGCGAGACGTTGTCGCAGTCGATGAGGACCGCGATCCGTGTGTCGTCGTGGGATGGAGTGGAGTGATGAGCCATGTGCCCAGCGTACTGGCGCTGAGGGGCACGACGCGTGTTGAACGATCGTTCAGAGTGCGCTAGACATGTGTGCGGAACCACTTTCGACGGCGAAAGCCGGAAACGAGGCACAACCCATGCACTTCCAGGACAAGACCTTCATCGTCACCGGCGGAGCCTCCGGGCTGGGCGCCGCGACCACCGCTGAACTCATCGAACGCGGCGCGCAGGTGATCGTCGCGGACGTCAAGGGCGAAGCGCCCGCTGGCGCGACCTTCGTCCAGACTGACGTCACGGACGAGGACAGCGTCGCAGCGATGGTCGAGCAGGCGAACGCGAACGGCACGCTGGCCGGCGTCGTCAACTGCGCCGGCATCGGTGTCGCGCAGAAGACGGCCGGCAAGCAGGGTCCGCACGACCTGGGCGATTTCAGCAAGGTCGTCGGCGTGAACCTCATCGGCTCGTTCAACGTCATCCGTCTGGCCGCAGCCGCGATGCAGAAGAACGAGCCCGGTGAGGACGGCGAGCGCGGAGTCGTCATCAACACAGCGTCCGTCGCCGCGTACGACGGTCAGATCGGTCAGGCTGCGTATTCCGCGTCCAAGGGTGGCATCGTGGGCATGACCCTGCCGATCGCCCGTGACCTCGCGAGCTCCGGCATCCGCGTCATGACCATCGCGCCGGGCCTGTTCCTCACCCCGATGATGGCAGGACTGCCGGAGAAGGCGCAGGAGTCTCTGGGCCAGCAGGTCCCGTTCCCGTCGCGCCTGGGCCAGCCGTCGGAGTACGCGGAGCTCGTCACCTCCATCGTGTCGAACCGCATGCTCAACGGCGAAGTCATCCGTCTGGATGGCGCGATCCGCATGGCGCCGCGCTGATCGACGGCCTTCAGCCGCCCTTCGGCCCCTCGCTTTTCGGCCGGCGCATGTCGACGACGAGTTCGGAGGTCGAGGGGCGGCTGTCGCTGGGGAGCACCTCGATGACCTGATCGACCATCGGCTGCAGGAACAGCGTGCCCAACTGCCGCACCATCGCGGCGACGACCTGATCTGTGCGATCGCGTGTCGACGATGCGAGACCACGATCCCGCATGTCATCGACGCTGTCAGCGATGAGCTCGGTCAGCTGCGCCAGGAGTGAGCCGCCGGGGTACGGGTGAAGGAACTCACGACGCATGTAGTCCTTGATGAGCGGGTTCTTCTCCAGCATCCCGTTGACGTGCACCTGCCGGTCGCGCGCATCGGCGCCCTTCTCCCCCGCTGCGTCCTTCGCCTGCTCCAGCGCGTCGGCGAATTGACGGACGATCCATCGTTCGAGATCGTCGCGCAGGCCGTTCTTGGACCCGAAGTGGTGGGGAATGAGGCCGACGGTGACCCGGGCCTCGGCGGCAATGGCCCGCAACGGGGTCGACGAGACACCCTGGGTCGCGAACAGGTGTAGCGCCGCCTGACGGATCCGGCCCACGCTGGCCAGATCGCCTTCTTGTGGCACGTCCTCGTGCGAGTTCTCCACCACTGTGCGTCCCTTCGTCTGCCACGCCATGCTCCGAGCGGTTCTGCCACGAGCATCGAGACAGACCGCCGAGCATTGTACACGTGTTCAGCCTTTGTGGCGAAGGACGCGAAGACCGGAACGCTCGCCACTCACGCGAAGCCCGCTTCCGCCGCATGCCTGCGGCACACGGCGGAAGGAGCCTCTGCGCATCACGTCAGCATGACGATGATCGCGACGATGATGATCAGTCCGACGATGCCGCCGGGGATCCAGATCTTCATATCGACCTCCTTCAGAAGTCCTGCGCGTCCACGAGAGTGGCCGCCTGCGGCCACATTATCGAAAATCAAGCCGACTTGCGCGAACTCTCCGACGGCGGGCGCTCGGGAACAGTTCAGCGATCGGAGGGCGATTCGTCGGCGGCGACCAGCTCGATGCTCGCCTTCTCCACGGTGCTGACCGGTTCGAGCAGGCGGATGACGAGGTGCACGACGAAGCCCACGCAGAGAGCCGCTGCGACGGTCCCCTCCCGCACTCCCGCGAGCCCCCCGGTGAAGATCAGCGCGATGACCACGGACAGCAGGACAAGGGTGGTGTCGAACTGGATCTTCATCGAGCTGAAGAGGAGCGGCCTCTTCACACCGAACGTCCGGATCAGCTCGTCGCTGAGAGCGAGGATGAGCCCCTCACCGGCGAGCGGGGTCGTCTGAGCCTTCACCTGGAAGGCGACACCGATGCCCACGAGTACGATGCCGATCGCGACGAGGATCCACTGGTGCCAGTAGGCGGAGTAGGACACGTCCCGGACCACCCACAGCGCCACGTCGTTGAGCACGCCGAACACGACGACCACGGGGATCTGCAGAAGCTGCACCGGCTTGAACCGCTTGCGCAGGACGACGATCTGCAGGGCGACGAACGCCAGGTTCATGAGGATCATGAGCAGACCGAACGACAGCGGCATGAGTTCACTGAGGACGTAGGGCAGGCTCGAGATCGGCGTCGTGCCCAGGTCGCTGCGGACCGAGAAGGCGATGCCGAGCGACATGAGGCTGAGGCCGAAGAGCAGCATCACGTATCGCAGTGCGATGTCGATCACTCGATTCCTGCAGAACACTGAACCCCCGAAGATCCTCAGATGTGCCGGCACGGAGCGGCAAAGAAAAAACGCCGACCGGAGTCGGCGAAAACGATAGTGAGGTTCAAACCTCAACTACGTCACAATATCAGGAGGCTCCACGCGCGTATCGAGCGGGGCCCTTCGTGCTCAGCCCCCTTCCGCCGCGCATCGATGACGCGCGGCGGAAGGAACCGTCAACTCACACCAGGATGGCGATGAGTGCCACGATGATGATCAGTCCGACGATCCCGCCGGGAATCCAGAGCTTCATGATTGTCTCCTTCGAAGGTCTTGCGCGCCCACGGGAGCGGCCGCCTCCGAACACCCTACGGAAAATCAGGACGACTTGCTTGAACTCGACGACGGTGGAATGTTGCGGATACCATCACACCACTTTCGAGCGGCCCTTCGACAGCCACACCAGCACCATGCACGCCAGTGCCGCGATAGCACCGAACGCGAAGGTGGTGAGGAAGCCTGCGAGGACCGGGACCTCGGTGCCGTCGACCACCACGACCTGGGAGGCGAGCACCATCCCGGTGACCGTCGCACCGGAGCTGGTGCCGACACTGCGCATGAGCGCGTTCACCCCGACGGCCGAGCCGGTCGCGGTGCGCGGGACCTCCGCCATGATGAGCGTGGGGATCGCGGCGTAGGCGATCGCGACGCCCACGCAAGAGATCGTGCTGGCGAGGATGAAGTGCCAGACCTCGTCGTGCCAGAGGAGCGTCACGCCGTAGCCCGCCGCTCCGACGAATGCGCCCAGACATGCAGAGGTCCGCGCACCGTATCGGTTGGTGACGCGAGCGCCCACGGGTGCGGCCGCCATCATCGCGAGCGAGGCCGGCACCAGTGCCATGCTCGCATCGATCATGGAGAGCCCAAGTCCCGCCTCCGTGTGCGCGGGCAGCTCGAGGATCTGGAGGTAGGCGACCTCCATGACGAAGAAGGAGAAGCCCAGTGCCGTGGCGCCCAGGTTCGTCAGCAGCACGGGACGCAAGGCGAACTGCCGCAGATCGACTATGGGCTCGTCGACTCTCAGCTCGAAGAGTACCCACACCCCGAGGACGAGCACTCCTCCCAGCACCACGAGGAGTGTGGTCGGGGAGACCCACCCCCAGACGGGGCCCTGGGAGATCGCGATGAGGATGCCGGACAGACCGGCGCCGAGGCCCAGGGCGCCGATGACGTCGACGTGCCTGCCTGTGCCCGGGGAGTGCGGGACGGTCACCCACACGACGACAAGGTTCACCACGCCGAGTGCCATAGTCGACCAGAACAGCGTCTTCCAGTCCCCCACCTGGACGATCCACGCCGCCAGCGGCAGCCCCAGCGCGCCGCCGAATCCCAGGCTGGCGCTGACGAACGCGATGCCGGTGACGCTGAGCTTCCGATCCGGCAGATCGCCGAGGATCGAGATCCCCACCGCGATCACACCCATGCTCACGCCCTGGAGTGCACGTCCGAGGAGCAGCCACCAGAGCCCTTGGGAGAGCGCGGCGATGAGCGAACCGAGGATGAGGAGGGTGACGAGAACGAGGAGGACTCGGCGCTTGCCCCAGAGGTCGGCGAGCCGGCCGGAGATCGGCGTGGTGACGGCGGCGGCGACGAGGGAGACGGTGAGCACCCAGGCGGTGGCGCTGCGGGTGGAGTCCAGCAGCTCCGGCAGGTGGTTCTGGATGGGGACGACCAGGGTCTGCATGAACGAGACACTGGTCGCGGCGACGCTGAGCGCGACGACGATGGCCCAGGGGCTGGGTGACCTGGGAGCGTCGGGGGCGGTTCGGGGTTCACGCACGAGGCATCGTCACCTGCACGTATATGACTCCCATACGAGGAGCCTATCGGGATTGCTCGCGGCTCCCGGACACAGGAGACCCTCCGCGCCGGTATGACACGGAGGGTTGGAGCTCTCGCGACCCATCGCGAGCGAGCAGCTGTCTCTTCTCAGCCCATGTACTTGCTGAGGTCGGGGTAGCCGGTGATCTCCCAGCCGCCGTCGACCACCAGCGAGGTGCCAGTGATGTACGAGGCGTCGTCGCTGGCCAGGAACAGCATCGGCTTGGCGATCTCCTCAGGAGCTGCCGGACGCGACAGGACGATCGACTCCTCGAACTCCTTCGACAGTGCCTCGTTCTCGCTGAAGTCATTGGTCAAGGGAGTGGTCACCAGGCCCGGGAGGATCGCGTTGACGCGGATCCCCTTGCCGCCCAGCTCGAGGGCCGCGTTCTTGGTGAAGCCCTCGGCTCCCGCCTTGCCCGCCACATAGGCTGCGCCGAACCACATCGGCACGTGCGCGTTCAGGCTCGCAACGTTCACGATGGCGCCGCCGCCGGTCATAGCACGCGCCTCATGCTTAACAGACAGGAAGATGCCCTTGAGTACGAGGTCAACGGTGAAGTCCCAGTCTCCTTCGGACATCGCGCCTTCGGCGATGAGCTGGTCGACAGTTGCCTTGCGGATCACCGATCCCGAGCCGGTGACCAGGGCGATCTTGTCCGTAAAGCGTGGCATATGCTCAATCGCCGAGGAAGGTCGACTTGAGGCTGAAGTAGGCCTCCAGACCTTCCGGTCCCAGCTCCCTGCCCAGACCGCTGCTCTTCACCCCGCCGAACGGCGCACCCCAGTCGAGGTCGTAGCGGTTCACGCCGAACGATCCGGAGACCACCCGGCATGCGACGCCCAGCCCACGGTCCTTATCGACCGTCCACACTGTGCCGCCCAGTCCGTAACCGTCGGTCTCCCCTCACCACGTCATTGTGTGTCAGCTCACGACACAACATACCCCAAGGTATGGTCTATGGGAGCGGATCCGGATCCTCAGCGCCGGCGACGTGTCCCGAAACCCCACCGAGAGGAGGTCACGTGGCGTCATTGAAGACGGATCAGTTCCTCAAGCAGGGTCTCCAGGTCTTGGCCGAGTCAGGCAGCGGCGACCTCTCCATCACCTCACTGTGCAGGGACCTCGGCGTGACGAAGGGGTCGTTCTACCACCACTTCGGCAGCCTCGCCGACTACACGGATGCTCTCCTCGCCTACTGGGAGGAGGAGTGCAACTATCGACCGATCGAGCTGTCGCGGAAGGCTCCGAACGAATTCGACCGCGTCGAAGCGCTGTCGGACTGGGCAGCCTCACTCCCCCACGAGACCGAGGCGGCTCTGCGGGCATGGGGCTCCAGCAATGGACAGGTCGCCGCCGTGCAGGCACGCGTCGATGCGGCCCGCGAATCGCGGATCCACGAGCTCGTGCGGTCACTCGGAGTGGAGGATGCAAGGGCCCGCGTCCTCGCACAGATGGGAGTGACCCTGCTGATCGGCTTCCAGCACCGCGAAAGACCGCTGGACCCGCGACAGCTGCGCCGCATGTTCGCTGAGGTGAACACCATCATCTTCCGCGAATCTCAGAAGCCATCGGCCTGAACACATACACGGAGGAACCGACATGTCTGAACACACTGAAGAGACGCCGCTCAACCACAGGATCGAGGTTGAGCGGCACGAGCACGTGCTTGTCATCCACCTGGACCGCGCGGACAAGCGCAACGCCATCGACTCGCACATGACGAGCGCCCTGGACGCTGCGCTCAATGAGGCGGACGACGATCCCGAGGTCCGGTGCATCATCCTCACAGGCGGCGAGCGCGCGTTCTCCGCGGGCACTGATCTGGCTGATGGTGCGGGGACTCCGACGGAACGCGGCGGCCCCTACGGAGTCATCCGACGCAGTCGCCGGACCCCGCTGATCGCCGCTGTCGAGGGAATCGCCTACGGAGGCGGGTTCGAGGTCGTGCTGGCCTGCGACATGGTCGTCGCGCACAGGGCGGCGCGCTTCGGTCTGCCCGAAGTCGCCCGCGGCGTGATCCCCACCTGCGGCGGTCTGTTCCGCGGGTGGCACAGTCTCCCCGTGACCGTCGCGAAGCAGATGGTCCTGACCGGCAGACCGCTCAGCGCGCAGCGAGCCTATGAACTGGGCATCGTGAACGAACTCGCCGACGACGGCGAGGTTCTCGCCACCGCATTGGACCTGGCCGCGCAGGTCAGCGAGAACTCGCCGCTGTCCGTGGCAGAGAGCCTCGCCGTCATGAACGACGTGCTGAGCATCCCTGAGGAGCTCGGCTGGTCGCGCACGGACGAGGCGACGGCGACGGTGAAGTCCTCCGAGGACTACCGAGAAGGCGTCAGTGCCTTCCTGGAGAAGCGCTCCCCGCAGTGGACCGGTCGCTGATCCCACCGACCTGATCAACCAGGACCTGATCCTCCCCACCCCAGGAGCACTGCCACATGCGAAGAATCGTCTGCACGGAGTACGGCGCACCGGAGACGCTGCGAGTCGTCGAGGAGGCCACGCCGCCCCCCGCCGCTGGAGAAGTACTCATCGAGAATCACGCGGCGGGCGTGAGCTTCGTCGACAGCCTGATCGTCCAGGGCGGCTACCAGGTCAAGCCGCCGCTGCCGTTCACACCGGGGAACTGCTTCGTCGGCACGGTGAGCGCCGTGGGTGAAGGTGTGGACGACGCACTTGTGGGACAGCGGGTCGCCGGAGTGGTCGCCGGCATCGGCGGTGCCTACTCGACGCACGTCATCACGACGGCCGACGGCATCACACTCGTACCTGCGGCGGTCTCCTCTGAGGTCGCCGCTGCGAGCATCGAAAGCTACCTCACCGTGGTGTTCGGCGTGACTCACCGCGTCTCGATCGCAGAAGGAGACGACGTGGTCGTGCTCGGTGCGGGCGGTGGGATCGGCCTCGCCGTCGTCGACATGGCGCGAAGCCTGGGCGCCCGCGTCGTCGCCGTTGCCTCCACGGAGGAGAAGCGGGCTCTCGCGCTGCAAACCGGTGCCGCAGCGGCGATCGGGTATGAGGACCTCAAGGATCGGATCCGCGAGGAGACCGGCGGCGGAGCAGACATCGTCTTCGACCCCGTCGGCGGGCCTGCGGCGGAGAGTGCCCTGCGCGCGCTGGCGACCGGCGGCCGCCACTGCGTCATCGGATTCGCGTCCGGCGACATCCCCCGCCTCCCTGCCAACATCGTCCTGCTCCGGAACAGGTCCGTCATCGGCATCGACTGGGGCGACTGGTCACGCGAGGAAGGCGGGCCGGCGGGGAATGCGGCACTGCTGAAGGACCTCTTCGCACGCATCGCCGCGGGAGAGCTGCGTCCACCGGAGCCCAGTGTCGCGGGACTCGACGATGCAGGCCGGATCCTCACTCAGATCTCTGCACGACGTGCCGTGGGGAAGTACGTGCTCACGACCTCGTAGGACGCGGCTGCGTCAGCGGTTCGTCCTGCGCCGCTTTCCCAAGCGCAGGACGAACCTCACCAGCAGACCCGCCAGCAGGGCCCAGAACGCAGCGCTCACTCCTCCGATCGCGATGCCGGATGCCACGACCGCGAACGTGACGACTGCAGGGATGATGTCATCGACGTCCTCCAGCGACGCCTTGAGTGACGACGCGAATGTCCCGAAGAGCGCCAGCCCCGCGACTGCCGCGATCACGCCTTCTGGCGCGAGCGTCACCAATGTGCCGAACGCGGCTGCACCGATGCCGATGGCGATCGCGACGAAACCGGACGTCACACTCGCGATCCACCGCCGATCCCGATCCGGCCCGGCTTCAGGACCAGCCGTCAGCGCCGCGCTGATCGCCGCGAGGTTGATGCCGTGGCCACCCGCCGGTGCCGCGATCACCGACCCCGCACCCGTGAGAACAATGGCTCGGCGCCACGGCACGTCGTAGCCCAGCCCCTTCATGACTGCCATGCCCGGCACGTTCTGCGACGCCATCGTCACGAGGTAAAGGGGCACCGCGATCCCGATGATCGCCTGCACCGTGAACTCCGGCGCGACGAACTCCAGTCGTGGCAGGATCGTCGCCGCATCCACCCCGGCACCTGACGTCACGACATGCACGACCACGACGCCCGCCGCGACAAGGAATGCCGCCGGCACCGCCCACCGGGGGAAGAACCGCACTCCCACCAGCCACACGAGCACGACGGGGATCACTCCGGCAGGGTTCGCCACCGCTCCCGTGATCGGACCCAGGCACAGCTGCAGCAGCACGCCCGCCAGCATCGCCTGCGCCACTGACGTCGGGATCCGCGCGATGAGGTCGCCCAACGGCGGCACCAAGCCGGTGGCGACGATGAGCAGACCCGTCACGAAGAACGCACCCACCGCAGCGGGCCAACCACCCTCCACCGCACCCGTCGTCACGAGCAGAGCGGCGCCGGGCGTCGACCACGCGACCGTGATCGGCAGGCGCGACCACCACGCGAGCACCACAGTCCCCACTCCCATGAGGATCGTGACGGCCATGAGGCCGCTGGACGCCTGCGCAGGACTCGCGCCCACAGCAGACAGGCCCGCCAGGACGACGACGAATGAACTGGTGAACGCGACGAGTGCGGAGACGAATCCCGCGGAGATCGGCTGCGCAAGGGGCTGAGGTCCCGGAGACGACGAGGGCTCTGACGCATGCTGGCTCGACACGTGCTGAGTCTCCCACAGCGCTGGGTTCCCTTGAGAGTATGGACGCATTCGACGACCTGGAGGCCTCTCCCGTGAACACTGAACCATCCACGACCTCTGAAACTCAGTCCCGCCGCCACGTCGCCGTGATCGGCGGCGGCGTCATCGGCCTGTCCAGCGCCTACCGTCTGGCCCAGTCCGGCCTGGACGTGACGGTGCTGGAACGCGATGAGATCGGGCAGGGCGCCTCGTGGGGCAACGCCGGATGGATCGTGCCGACACTCATCCAGCCCTTCAACTCCCCCGGCGCGGCCACCGATGCGTTCAAGACGTTCGTCACCCGCGGCGGCTATGCCGCGCTGCGCCAGTTCCCCACCCCGCGCCTCGCAGCCTGGGGTCTGTCGTTCCTGCGCCACAGCGGTTCGAGCCGCAGCGCCGCGTCGATGCGCACCCTGGCGGCGATGGCCCACGACACCGCCGAGGCCACAGGACAGTTGGCAGACGAGCTCGACTTCGAGGTCCACCGGACGGGCCTGCTCATCCCGTTCCGGTCTGACGAGGCGCTCGAGGGATACACCCACACGCAAGCGCAGGTGCAGGAGCTGGGCTACGAGGGCCGCGTCGAGTGGCTGGACTCCCAGCAAGTCGCGCAGCGCGAACCGTCCCTGAGCGATGACCTTGCCGGCGGCGTCCACCTGCTCGATGAACTCACCGTCCGCCCGGACTCCATGACCAGCGCGCTGGCCCGCGGCTTCCGCGAGGCAGGCGGCGAGCTGCGCGAGCACACGTTCGTGACCGGGCTCGACGAAGAACCGGGCGGCCGCTGGACGGTGGCGACGACCTCGGGCGCGGATCTGGTGGTCGACGCCGTCGTGGTCGCCGCAGGCGAGCATTCCGCGAGCCTGCTGCGGAAGGGCGGCGCACGCATCCTGCTGCAGTCGGGCCGGGGGTGCAGCGTGACGCTGCCACCGGTCCTCTCGCTGAACCAGGCGGTGAAGATCGCCGAGGTCCAGGTCGCCTGCTCTCCGTTCGACAACGGCCAGGTGAGGGTCTCCGGCACGTTCGACCTGGTGAGCAAGGACGCCCCTACGAACCGCAGCCGTATGCAGCACGTGCTCGATGCCGCGGCGCAATATCTGCCGGGCCTCGCCGAGGTCGACCTGGACGAGCACGACGTCTGGAGCGGCGCGCGTCCCACCACGCCGGACAGTGTGCCCGTCGTCGGACCGGTCGGGAAGAAGCCCGGACTCTACGCGGCGACCGGCCACGGAACCCTGGGCATGACGCTGGCCGCAGGCACTGCGAACACCATCCACACGCACGTCACACGACTCATGAGAAGCAGAGGGGTGGCCACAGCATGACACCCGTTCCAACGACTGCATCGCCAACTGGTTCGAGCTGTTCTCAGCGCACGGCTTCGCCGACGTGTCGGTCGACGATGTTGCGCGAGCGGCGGGAGTGACCCGCGGCGCCGTCTATCACCACTACCGCAACAAAGCGGGACTGTTCGGCGCAGTCGCCAGCACCCTGCAGAGGCAGGTCGCCGGTGCAGTCGTCGCCACGGCAGAGTCAGCGGGAGAGAACCCCGGCGAGCAGCTGAAGGCCGGTTGCCACGCATTCATCGACGCGATCACCGCAGGTCCGGCGACGCGTATCCTGCTGATCGATGGGCCGACGGTTGTCGGGTGGGAGAAGTGGCGACAGCTCGACGCCGAGAATTCGGTGGTGCATCTTCGCGAAGCGCTGACCGCAGTCGGTGTCGAAGACGAGCTGCGTGATGCGATGACTGCGCAGCTGTCGGGAGCGATGGACGAAGCCGCCATATGGATCACGCAGCAGCCTGACGCATCGCACGCGCGAGACCTCGCGCACCGCTCCCTCGAGCGCCTGATAGCCGCACTGATCAGCTGGATACCCGCACCAGCAGCCGCCCACCTCAGATCTCCGCGAGCATCTTCCCGGGGTTGAGGATGTTCTTCGGATCCAGCGCGTCCTTCACCGCTCGCTGCGCCCAGCGGGACCCCTCATCGAGCTCCTTCGCAAGCCACCCCTTCTTCAGGTAGCCGACCCCGTGCTCGCCGGTGATCGTGCCGCCCAGGTCCAGACCGATCTGCATGATCTGCTCGAACGCAGCCTCTGCCGTCGCGGTCTGCTGTACATCGGATGAGTCGAAGAAGACGGACGGGTGGGTGTTGCCGTCGCCTGCGTGAGCGACCAGGGCGATCGTGAGCCCCGTCGACTCGCGCACCTCGTCCAGACGATCACAGAACTCGGGCATCGCGGCCCGCGGGATGCACACGTCGTCCAGGAGCTGTCCCCCGCCGTGCGCGTGCGCGTAGTGCTCGTACGCCGGCTGGATCGACCTGCGGGTGGCGACCAGCGCAGCGGAGTCCGCCGGATCGTCGGAGACGGCGACGTCCAAGGCGCCCGCGGCCTCGGCGACGGCACCGAAGGCCCCCAGCATGTCCGCAGCCTCCGCAGGCGACTGGTCGAACTGGACCAGCAGCATCGACCCGGCCTCCTCGTTCAGGCCGAAGTCGCCGTAGGAGTTGAGCATCGTGAGGCTCGCGCGGTCGAGGAACTCGAAGAGGCTGGGCTGGCCGCCGGCTGCCATGAAGTCCGCGACCGCCTGCAGACCGGAGCGCTCATCCGGGAAGACAGCCACAGCGGTGACGGGGTCGGGCATGAGCAGGATGAGGCGCAGGGTGGCCTCGACGACGATGCCCAGCGTGCCTTCGGAGCCGATGAAGAGCCCGCGCATGTCCAGACCGGCAACACCCTTCGCCGTCTGGGGACCGAACGTGGTGAGCGTGCCGTCGGCCAGCACGACGTCGATGCTGCGGACGAAGTCACGGGTCACCCCGTACTTCACGCAGCACAGGCCGCCCGCGTTGGTCGCGATGTTCCCGCCGATCGAGGAGATCCCCACGGATCCCGGGTCCGGCGGGTAGGACAGGTTGAACGGACGCAGGTGGTCCTTGAGGTCCTGGTTGATGAGCCCCGGCTGGACGCGGACCGTGCGCTCCGAGGTGTTGACCTCCAGCACGTCCTGCATCGCCGCGACGCTCAGCAGGATGGAGCCCTCCGTCGCGTTCGCCCCGCCGGAGATGCCGCTGCGCGCCCCCTGCGGCACGACCGGGATGGTGTGCGCGTGGGCGAAGCGGACGGTGGCCTGCACGTCCTCGACCGTCTTCGCGCGGACCAGGGCGATGGCCCCGTCGTGCGGGCAGAAGAGCGCCTCGTCCTTCGAATGCGCGGCGACGACATCCGGGTCTGTCGTGAGCGCGCCGTCGGTCAGCTGGGCTGCGAGCGTCTGCAGGTCCATGGGTCTCCTTCGCGTGGGGCTGGACCCATTGTCCACTGTGTGCGGTGCCGGTGTGGCATGGGAGGTGCCGGCTCGGTGGTGAGGTCGCTTCTACCTTGCGCTTTGTTCGCGTTATGCGTGCAAGCATTCCCGTACATCGCGAGAATCGCTGCGGTGTCCACACGCGCCAGGCTCACTGGTGGTGGACGGACTCCCGGATCCACGCGAGGTAGTCCGCGCTGCCGTCGATGATGGGCTGGACGATGTACTCCGGCTCGTCGTACGGGTGGTGCTGGGAGATGTGGTCGCGCAGGGAGCCGGCCGCGGCCTCGGCGGTCGTCTTGAAGGTGAGGAGCCACTCCGGGTCGTCGTGCACCTCGCCCTGCCAGCGGTAGAAGCTCCGGACCCGGGCGACCTGCACGCACGCGGCTAGCTCCTGGTCGATCACCGCGGAGGCGAGCGCTTCCGCTGCCTCCGCAGAGTCCACGGTCGTCTGGGCGGTCACGCAGTCGGGTGAGGGGGTCGTCATCGTCGCTCCTGTCGGTCGTGGACGGGCATCAGTCGTCATGATGGA
This sequence comes from Brevibacterium sp. Mu109, assembly GCF_900169375.1. Lineage (NCBI taxonomy): Bacteria > Bacillati > Actinomycetota > Actinomycetes > Micrococcales > Brevibacteriaceae > Brevibacterium > Brevibacterium sp. Mu109. The sequence goes on along the minus strand of NZ_FXZF01000019.1, from coordinate 61,873 downwards.
TGAGTCGTCGTAGTGCCTCAACCATCGTTGCGCGCCATCCAGCATGGAGCGTCAGTCGTCGAGGCCGAAGTACTGGGCGAGTTCGGGGCGGCGGTCCTCGCTGTTGAGGCGGACGTTTCAGCCGACCTGCGCGGCTTCGTCTACGCCATCCGTGACGAGGACGACCCGGATGGCATCGGGCGAGCGCTCGAAGAAGCCTTCCTCCACGAGCTGAGCCATGACATCGACGACTGTGGTCCAGACGAGGCCGCGGCGGGCGTCGATGTTGCTGATGTCCAGTGCCTCGACCGCGTGGTTCGCAGCGAGCACGAGGTCAACGGCCGCATCGTCCTCATGCGGCAGATCCCACTCGTCCGAGGTCCAGACGTAGTCCACGGCGCCTTCCGGGTCCTCCGCGATCTGCTCGTCCCGTGCCGTGCGGGTGTGCGCGGCCAGGTAGAGCGAGTGCGCGTCGCCGTCGCTGCAGACGCCGTAACCGACGACCTCGCCGCGATCGTGGCAGTCGGTCAACTGGGTGAAGCCTGCCGCGAACGAGTCGCGCAGGGTTGCGGTCAGTGTCATCAGTCGTCGCCTTCGTGCGTGGGGAAGATCAGGCGTTCCGACCCGTCCGTGTCGCCCCACTCGACCACCCGGGTCACCCGACCATCGCGCACCTCCACCCCGGACCACGCCGGGAGCATGAGCACCCGAGTCGCCGACGGATGGACCTGGGCCACCTTCCACGCCGGCACGTACTCGACGACTTCCGGCTTGACCGTCTCCCCGAACTCCCAGTCGACGGGAATGACCATCCAGCCCGACGCCTGTTCGGCACTTAGATCCAAGCGTTGGAGGCGGTAGTCCTCGAAGTCCTCCCACCCCGGAGCCGCCAGCACGTCCTGCCAGAAATGCAGGTCCTGCGGTCTCTCCCCACAGGACGACGCGAACTGCATCTGCTGGGCGTAGGTGTAGATCGCGATGGTGAGGTCCTGCGTGCGCTCGTTCCCCGCATCGCCCTGGTAGTCGGGTGTGCGGAGTGTGAGGATGCCCTCGTCCTCCTCGCCCGGGAGGTCCTCGACGAAGATCGGTCCCCACCCGTACTGCATGATGAAACCGTCGTACAGACGGTGGCTCTGCCCCTTGAGCTCGTGCAGGATCGCGTTGATCTGAAAGGCGAAGACCTCTGCAGCGCTCGCCCGCACCCGGAACTCGCCCATCTGCCTCTCGGTCCCGACGTACTCTCCGAACTCCATGTGCCTCTCCTTCATCTGCTGATTCCCGCCGAATCTCAGACTACGGAGGGACCGGGGCCCTCACAGGCAACAACACGTAACGGTTCCGGAACATCACGGCGTCAGCGTGAGTGTGTCCTCCGCCGCGGCGTCGACCGCCTCCGGGCTGAATCCCCACGCATACTGTGTCCCGGTCGCCCAGTCCTCCGCCTGATCCCGGTAGTGCTCGTGGAACGCGTGACCGCTTTGGCCGGTCAGGTTCTGCCACGTCGACGCGTCCCAGTCGCTCACGTCCACGACCATCCGCAGGGACGGCACGGTCGTCGTCGCATACCCCTCGTCCATCTCCCAGCCGGTCGCGTTCACGACTCCGGACCCGCCGCCCGTCTCCACCGGACCGCGGTTGAAGAGTGCCTCGACAGGCGCGATCCCGCTGGTGCCGAACGTCTGGTGCGTGAGCGGCAGCGCGTGCAGCTCACCCCAGTTCCAATCCTCCGGGTTCCCGCCCTGCAGGTCCGTGATCTCCTCGTGCGCCTGTTGCGCCGCGTCCCGCAGCAGAGCCGCCCGATCACCGTCCCACCAGGGACTGTCCTTGTCCTCCAGCTGCTGCTCCAGGAACACCGCCAGCCGTGACTGGTCGTCCCGGTCGATCGTGGGACGGGCCACCGCGCCGTCCGCGTCGGCGGCTCCACCCGCCTCGACCGACTCGCCGCCGCCCTCGTCCTCCGCCTGCTCCGACTCCGGCGTCACAAGAGTCCCGTGCGTCTCGATCATCTTCCCCAGCAGGTTCGACCACAGCACATTCGCATACGCCGCTGCCGCCGAGTCCGCATCATTCTGCCCGTCCCACTCCCCTAGCAAGTCGAGCGCCTCCGCCACGTCCCCGTCGTCCACGTCCAGCCGGTCGTAGGCGCTCTGCAGTGACTCCGCCGCCGGCATCCGATTGTCCATCTGGATCGCGGCCATGTCCGCGGCACTCACCGGGCCCGCCTCGATCGCGCCCTCCACCAGCTCGACGATCCGGTCCGCCCGGTACCCGTAGTCCCAGTCGCTGGACAGGAAGTGCTCGTAGTCGTCGGTTACGATCGCGTTGTTCGCCGTCACGATGTACCCCGAGTTCGGGTTGTACACCACCGGCAACTCCTCGAACGGGATGAACCCCTGCCAGTCGTACGCGCTGTCCCAGCCCGGCTGCGGCAGCCACCCGTCACCCTCGCCGCGGATGGGCAGCCGTCCCGGCGCCTGGTACCCGATGTTCCCGTCCGTGTCCGCGTAGATGAGGTTCTGCGCCGGCACGTCGAACAGCGAGGCCGCCTGCCGGAAGTCCGCGAAGTCGCCCGCCGTGTTGAGCGCGAAGATCGCCTGCGCCGTCGTCCCGACGTCCAGCGCCGTCCACCGCAGGCTCACGTCGTACAGGTTCTCGTACCCGCCTGCGTCGCCGCCCGCTTCGGACCCCGCTCCCGAGGCCGCAGTCCCCGTGTTCTGCACGCCCGCCTGCTCGTCCGGCCCGGAAGGAGACTCCTGCTCGTCGTCCTGGGTCGCCTCCAGGACGGGGTCCGCGACCGGCGGGATCTGGAGGTCCGTGAACTCCGGCGTCAGTCCGTCCAGCACCGGGCCGTGCACGGTCTCGCGGATCTCCAGCTCGACGTCCTCACCGCCGGCGACCTCGATCGTCTCCGTCCGCACGTCGAAGGGGACGGATTCGCCGTCGCGCTCGTACCCGTCGTCCGTCCGCCGTTCCAGGTAGAGGTCCGCCACGTCCGTCGTCAGGTTCGTGAAGCCCCACGCCACCTGCTGGTTGTGGCCGATGACGATGCCGGGCAGGCCGGAGAAGCTGTACCCGCCCACATCGAACGGGCACTCGTCCGTCACCTCCGCGCACCGCAGCTGCATCTGCGTCCACACGGACGGAAGCGCCGCACCCAGGTGCGGGTCGTTCGCCAGCAACGGCGCGCCCGTCTCCGTGTGCTCGCCGGAGACCACCCACGAGTTCGAGCCGATCCCCTCCCCCGCACCGCCCACCAGCGCATCGACCTGCGTCAGCAGATCCGTGAGGGCGGAGAAGTCGACGCCGAGGCCCGCGCCGCCGGCTGCCGCGGTGACCGCGCCGGCCGCAGGGCCGGTTCCGGTCTTCATCGATCCGGCTGCGGCCTCGGCGTCGTCTACGGCCTCGTCTGCGGAACCGGGCTCCGCTGCGGAGCCGGCCTCGGCCTCGGCGGCGGTGTCCTCCTCCGTACTGCCCGCGGGAGCCGGGATGTCCGGGTCCGTCACAGCGGAACCGTCCGGGTCCTCCGCGAGGATGACCGGGTGGTCGTCGAAGGGGTAGTCCGGGTAGAGATCCGCCAGGCGGTCCGCCTCCAGGTGCGGGGTGAGGAGGGCGCGGGCGGTCTCGTCCTCGATGTTCGTGCGCAGGTCCCACGCCATCGCCTTGAGCCAGGCGACGGAGTCCGCGGGAGTCCAGGGCTGGGGCTCGTAGCCGCGGTTCTGCAGACCCAGGATCGTGTACTCGAGGGCCAGGCCGCCGCCCGAGCGCTCCTCCAGGTACGCGTTCACGCCGGCGGCGTAGGCCTCGTAGTAACCGCGGGCATCCTCAGGCAGAGCGTCGACCTCCTCCTGGGCCGTGCGGTGCCAGCCCAGCGTGCGGAGGAAGGAGTCGGTGGGGACCTGGGACTCGCCGAAGAGCTCGGACAGGCGCCCGGCGGTCATGTGCCGGCGGAAGTCCATCTCCCAGAAGCGGTCCTGGGCGTGGACGAAGCCCTGTGCGCGGAAGAGGTCGTCAGTGGTCTCCGCCGTCAGTGTGGGGATGCCGTGGCCGTCGCGCTGGACGGTCACGTCGCTCTGCAGGCCGGCGACCTCGATCTCGCCGTCGGTCTGCGGGAAGGCCCGCATGACCGACCAGGTGAGGAACGCTGTGACGAGCAGGACGAGGACCAGGAGCCCGGCAAGGATGCCCAGGAGGATCGTGCGGAGCCGGGAGCGCTTGTGCTTCGTGTCGTCGCGTGTGGCCTCAGAGTCCTTGATCGACTCGTCCTGCGACGTGCCGCGCTGTGCCATTGACCGGTCCTTCACTGAGTGTCGAAGCGCACGGGGGCTCCCCATGTGCTGAGAGTCGATGCCCGTGATCGACCGGCTGCGGCACCTTCACCGAGCGGTCCGAGTCATGGCACCCCACAGTGTCCCACCGTTCTCACAGGTAAGCGACAGATTCGGACCTCTCGTTACAGAGGTGTGACGGAAGGTCAGACACAATGAGGGACCATGACCGACCCGAACCGCTTCCTGAAGGGCCTGCTCGTCGCCAACGATGCGACACAGGCCATGCAGACAGCTGTCGAGCAGGTGCGCGAGGTCTTCGAGTGCGACGTGTCCTGGACCGGTGTCCTCCACGACAGCCTCCTCCAGATGGGCGCGTACTCGGGACTGAGTACATCTGAGATGGCTGCTGCCTGGCGCTTGGAAGTCGGCGCTGGGATCGGTGGCCGGACTGCCCAGCTGGGACGCCCCCATAAGAGCATTGACTACCAGCACGATGCGCGACGGGTGACGGCGAAGCGGCTCATCGACAACGAGGGGATCGTGACGGTCCTTGTTGTCCCGATCCTCGCAGCGGACAGGACCCTCGGCGTTCTGTATGCAGCGTCCAGAACTGCACGGAGATGGACCGATGGCGAAGTCGAGCGGTTGGAGACGATCAGCCACTACCTCGCCGTACGTCTGAAGCAGCTCGACGTCGATGGGCGGGTGGAAGCCGAAGCGGTCGCCCAGCGCAGACGCGCAGACGAAGCAGCCGCCGGGCTTCGCGCAGCGTCAGAACTCGTGAATAGTCTGACGCACGGCCAGCAGATCGAATCGGCACTCGACACGACGGCCACTGCGGCCCGGGCCCGCATCGAGCTCAGAGACGACCAGGGGCAGTTGCTCCATGCAGCGGGGCCCCGGAGGACTGACACGCAGAAGGCGCTGTTCTCCGGCGAGCTCGAAAGCGGAAGCGGCCTCTACATATCGCTACTGTCCGAAGACTCGCAGCAGTCGACCGGCGAACCGGCAGTACGGCTCATCTACGATGTCCTCCGCCTCCAGCTGCTGCGCCTGCGAGAGCGCGACAGAACCACCGAGAACCTCCGGGGTGAGCTGCTCGATCAGCTCCTCACCGGCCGCATCGTCGACCCGCAGAGCCTCATTCGACGGCTCGCCGCCATCGGGATGGTCGACCTTGCTCGCGGTGCTCGCGCGCTGGTCATCGGCACCAATGACCAGGAGGCCGTGATCTCAGCTCGTCTCATCGACGATATCCGTTCCACGTTCCCCCGCTGTCTGGTCGAGCACCGCGACGACCGCCTCGTCGTGCTCTTCGCCTCGCAGCCGGCGCCGTCCGAGGAGCTGGAGCGCCGCTTGTCTGATCTGCTCGGGCGCGAACGACAGCGGCGTGGAGATGCTGCCGGGCCGATCGTCATCGGGATCGGACGTGCCAGCACGGAACTCATCGACATCTCGATGTCATACGACGAAGCGCGTGCAGCGTGCGAAGTCGGCCTGGGTGGGGACCACCGCACCGAGGACGACGTTCTGAGTGCTCGAAGCCTCGGCATCCAAGGACTCGCGAGTCTCCCCCTGACCCAGCTGCGCACCACAGTCGCAGACACCTTCGGACCGCTCCTCGACTCCGACCACCGCCGAGGAACGCAGCATCTCGCCACACTCCGGACGTACCTCGCACACGACCGTCACATCCCTGGTACGGCGGCCGATCTGCGCGTGCACTACAACACCGTGCGGAACCGCGTCGCGAGGATCGAAGCGCTCCTGGCGGTCGACCTCGACGATGTCGATGATCGCTTCCGTGTGGAGACCGCCCTCCGCATGGAGTCCGTCGTCCGCGCACTGTCACGAAGAGCGACATACGCTGTCGCGCCGTGACATCAATCCAGCGGATGACTGTCGTGACGTGCCCTGTGAAGCACGGCACAACTACGACAATCTGACCTCTTGACTACCTCGGCGACGAGGATCTCAACGATGAGGAAGAGGTACCCGCACTATGGCGGTTGATGTGGCCAGAGACCTGGTGTTCCCTGCGATCGAGCGGCACGGCGATCGTCGCGCAGTCGTCGCAGACGGGCGGGGGTGGTCGTTCAGGGAGTTGCGAGCCTCCGCGCTGCACCTTGCGGCCCGTCTCATGGAATCGGGGGTCCAGCCGGGCGATCCCGTTGCGATCGTGGTGGAGAACCGCGCGGAGTACCTCATCGCAGATCTGTCGATCATCGCTGTGGGCGGTGCGAAGGTCCCGGTCAACATGATGCTCTCCGACGGCGAGGTGAGCTACATTCTCCGCGACTCCCGGGCTCGAGTCGTCCTGACCTCCGGCAGTCGTCAGTCTGCAGTGGACGAGGGCCTGGCTGGGAGCTCAGACCCCGTCGTCATCACACCTGAGGCCGAAGGCTGGCGCGCGGCCGGCGACTCGGGCGCATCGGAGGGTTCTGCCGAGCTCTCGGAGATCGTGCGACGGCTGCCACAGATCCACCCCGACGACGTCGCGCTCATCATGTACACCGGCGGCACGACGGGCAGGCCGAAGGGCGTGGTCCACTATCAGCGCGGATACACCACGAACCTCATCTCCCACGTACTCGAATCGGAGATCACCGCTGAGGACCGCATGCTCCTGTCATCGCCCCTGCCGCACAGCGCCGGGTTCCTGGCGCTGACAGGCCTTCTCCAGGGGGCGGTGGTCCATGTCGAGGAGCGCTTCGATATGGATGTCGTGCTGGACCGCATCGAGAACGACAGGGTGAGCTTCCTGTTCATGGTCCCCACGATGATCTATCGGATGCTCGATGAGGTCGAATCGCGACCCGGCTTCGACTCGAGCTCACTGCGCACGATCCTCTACGGAGCATCGCCCATCACAGAGGAGCGCCTGAAGCAGGGGCTGCGGCTCTTCGGGAGGGTCTTCGTGCAGCTGTACGGGCAGACGGAGGCGCCGAACTTCCTCACGCGACTGCGCCGCGACGACCACACAGCGGAACAGCATCCGGAGCGGCTGAGGAGCTGCGGGCAGGCCGCCCTCCTGGCACGTGTACGCACGGTGCGCAGTGACGGCAGCGACTGCGATCCGGGAGAGGTCGGCGAGGTCGCGGGGAGCGCGCCGTACGTCATGCAGCGGTACCTGGGCAACGAGGACGCGACCGCTTCCACACTGCGCGACGGCTGGCTGTTCACCGGAGACCTGGGCTACCTGGACGATGACGGGTACCTCTACCTGGTCGACCGGATGAAGGACATGATCATCACCGGCGGCTTCAACGTCTACGCCAGCGAGGTCGAGCAGGCTCTGGCGGGCCTGGACGCCGTCAAGGAGTCCGCGGTCGTGGGCATTGCCGATCCGGACTGGGGCGAGGCCGTCGTGGCCTTCGTCGTCCCGTCCTCGTCAACGGCCTCGGAAGAGAAGGTCCTCCAGGACATCCGTCCGCTCCTCTCCGGATACAAGCGCCCCAAGCAGGTGGTCTTCACGGATGCCCTTCCCGTGACTGCTGTGGGAAAGATCGACAAGAAGCACCTTCGGCACATGGCAGAGACGTGAGCACGAGCCTCACCGCTGCACGATCCACAACGAACTAGGAAGATCTCATGTCACAGACAACCGGCGCTCCGCAGAAGCAGCGCTTCATGGACAGGTACCTCGCGTGGTTCATCCGGTGGATGCCGGACTCCTTCGTCATCTGCCTCGCACTCACACTCCTCGTCGGCATCCTCGCCTTCTTCCTCACCGGAACCCCGCTGTGGTCGGCTGATGCGGAGACGACGTCCCTCGTATCCGCGTGGACCGGATCGTTCTGGGACCTGCTGGAGTTCACCATGCAGATGGTGGTGCTGCTGGCCACGGGCAGTGCGGTCGCCACGTCACCACCCGCCAAGCGTGTGCTGTCCCGGATCGCGGGCATCCCCCGCACCCGCTCGCAGATGATCATCCTGGGCGCAGTGGTCGCCGCTGCGCTGGGCTTCGTGCACTGGGGACTCGGGATGATGGGCGGCATCGTCATCGGCAAGGAACTCCTTGCACAGGCGAAGCGCAAGGGCATCAAGATCCATGCGCCCGTCCTCGTGGCGACACTCTTCCTGTCGCTGCTGCCCGGTTCAGCAGGAATGTCCGGCGCAGCAGTGCTGTACGCCGCGACTCCTGACTACCTCCGCAGCCTCGTGCCGGAATCGCACAAGGAGCAGACACCTGTCTCCGTCCCTCTCACGGACACCGTGGTCCGCCTCGACTACGGTCTGCTCCTGCTGGTCTGTCTGGTCATCGGGATCGTCTTCATGCTCGTTATGCATCCGAAGGATGCGGCGAAGATGAAGCAGGTGGAGCCGGACGTGCTCGCCGCTGCCGAGGCCGATGCCAAGGTCACCGTCGAACGGAACTCTCCGGCGCAGAAGGCCAATGCGAGCCGCTGGATCATGTACGTGGTGGGCGGAGTCGGGCTGATCTTCAGCATCCTCCACATCGCATCCGTGGGCGCCGCGGGCCTGGATCTCAATGCCTACAACTTCCTCTTCCTCACGCTGGGCATGGTCCTGTGCGCCAACTGGGGTCCGGAGTACTACGCCGGCCTCGTCCGCGAAGGCATCAAGGGCACCTGGGGGTTCATCCTCCAGTTCCCGTTCTACGCCGGGATCTTCGGCCTCATCGGCGCCACTGGGCTGGGCGTCGTCATCTCGAATGCGTTCACCGCGATCTCGACCGCCACCACGTGGCCGGTCATCGCCTTCCTGTACTCGGGCCTCCTCAACATCGCAGTGCCGTCCGGCGGATCGAAGTTCGTCATCGAAGCTCCGTACATCGTGCCCACGACGCTGGATCTGGATGCCGACCTCGGTCTGATCATGCAGGCCTACCAGATGGGTGACGGCGTCACGAACCTCATCATCCCGTTCTTCGCACTCCCCTACCTGGCCAACTACAAGCTCAAGTTCAGTGAGGTCGTCGGGTACACCGTGCCGCCGGTCGTCATCTTCCTGATCGTGACGTGCCTCTACCTCTTCGGCATGGCGGCACTCACGTGAACGGGGTCAGGAACCACCGCCATCGAGGTCAGGGAACGTCGACACTCTCAGCGATCCACGCGAGGTAGGAGTCGCTGCCGCCGGTGATCGGCAGGATGATGAGCTCCGGCTCGTCGTAGGGGTGCTCGCGGTCGAGGAAGTCCTTCAGCGGACCGTCAGCGGCAGCCGCGGTCGTCTTGAAGGTCAGCAGGAACTCCGGGTCGTTCTGCACCTCGCCCTCCCAGCGGTAGTAGCTGCGGATAGCGGAGATCTGCACGCAGGCGGCGATTCCCCGGTCGACGGCGGTGGAGGCGAGGTGCTCCGCGACCTCGCGGGAATCCGTCGTCGTCTCCGCGGCGACGCAGGCGGGCTGGGAACCGAGTTCCGTCGCGCGTTCCGCCTCGGGTTCCGTGTCGGGCTGGTGTGGACTGCCGGTCATGACTCGGTCCTTTCCTCGACGGGATGTTCCCAACCTGGCTGCACCAGGCTGCTCATCCTCGGGCTTCTCCAGTCTGTCAGGCCCCGGTCCGGGTCGCATCAGATGCAGCGCGATGCGACTTCGCTTGTCGTCGCAGACTCGATAGGATGGAGATGCGTTTTTCGAGCCTCCCGCCGCTCCGCGGCGAGTGGCATCCACACTTGTCTGGAAGGAGCGGCTCCATGGGCGACGCCGACATCAACACCATCATCTCCGTCCTCGGTCTTGCGGCACTGATGTTCTCTCCGCTGATCGCGCTCCTGGTGGTTCCGACCGCTGGTAAGTCGCACAACAAGAAGCGCCTGGAGAACGCCACACGGGACTGACTCAGTCGTCAGTCGATTCGGAGATCGTCGTGCTCAGACGTACAGATCGTCGATCTCCGATGCGTAGAGATCGTCGATCACTCGCCGGCGCAGCTTCATCGTCGGCGTGAGCTCATGCCCGGGGCGCCATGCGCTCGGCAGCAGCGTGAACTTCTTGATCTGCTCGACCCGGGCCAGCGCCGCGTTCGCCCGGTCGATCTGCTCCTGCACCCGGCGTTTCAGGTGCGGGTCAGCGAGTCCCGCTTCCCCTGCCTGTGCGGGGTCCGCGACGACCAGCGCCACGTTATAGGGGCGACGGTCCCCGATCACGGCGACCTGCTCCACGAGGTTCCCGGCAGAGCGGATCGCCATCTCGATGGCAGTGGGCGACATGTTCTTGCCGGCCGCGTTGATGATCAGCTCTTTCTTGCGGTCGATGATCCAGAGGAAGCCGTCCTCGTCGATCCGACCGATGTCCCCAGTGCGCAGCCAGCCTGATGCGTCGACGGCCTCCGCGGTCTTATCCGGAGCTCCGTGGTACCCCTTCATCACCTGCGGCCCGCCCACCAGGACCTCACCATCCTCGGCGAGCGCGACCTCCACGGTGTCCAGCGGCCGACCGACGCTGCCCGCACGCAGCGCATCCGGAGTGTTGACAGCGACACAGCAGGAGACCTCGGACATGCCGAGCACCTCGCACAGAGGAAGACCCAGCGCACCGAAGAACTCGACGACGGCTATCGGAGTGGGTGCAGCACCGGTGACCACCCAGGCAGCTTCATCCAGGCCGAGCTTCACGCGCAGTGCCTCTCCGATCGCGGGATCCCTGCGCGCATCTTCCAGGAGATCGCCCGGATACCCCGCCTCGAGTGCGGCCTTGAACTTCTCCCACACTCGCGGAACAGCACCGAACAGGGTGGGCCTGGTGCGCGCCACGGCAGCGGGTACCGCGCTCATGTCCTCGACGCACATCAGCGTGTTCGCATAGGTCATGAAGGCGGAGTAGTGCGACGTCCAGCGGTCCGCGACGTGCGCGGCCGGGAGGAACGAGACCTGCCGCCCCTGCCCCGGCAGCGGAACCGCTGAGTGAACCCCCTGCAGCTGGACCAGCATGCCGCGATGGGTGAGCTCGACTCCCTTGGGCGCCCCGGTGGTGCCGGACGTGTAGATCAGCGTCAGCAGGTCGTCGGGTGCGATATCGGCGGCTGCGGAGAAGTCGAAGTCCGTCGAGGCGGCGGACAGCTCTGCCACCAGGTTGCCGTGAACAGGAGACTCCTGGTCGATCAGGAGGATCCGCTCGATGGACGGAGCTGACTTCCGTGCGGCCTCCAGCGACGTGAGGAAGCCCGCTTCCGCAACGACGACCTCGGCGCCGGAATCCTCCAGGACGAAGGCGATCTGTTCCGGAGCTGAGGTGTTGTAGATGCTGAAGGGCACTGCGCCGAGCATCATGACAGCGGCGTCCACGACGTGGAACTCAGGACGGTTGCGCAGCATGAGGGCGACCGTCTGACCACGGCGGATCCCCTGTTCATGCAGAGCCTGCGCCACTGCGCCGATGCGGTTCAACGTCTCCGCATACGTCCATTCCAGGCCCGTCTCGTGGGAGCGGAGCGCGATCTGAGCGGGGCTCGCGTGCGCAGTGGTGATCAGCAGGTCGGCCATGCTGGTCGCGGTGCGGAGACGATCTGCGATCGCGTCGGCGGTGAAGGCGCTGGAGTGGGGCACGTCGATGTGGGTCACTGGGGGTACTCGCTTCCTCGAGAGTGGTGTCTGCCTCCCATCCTGGGGCGCGGGAACCCTGTCGAACACCCCTGGACCTCGTCGGTGAGCACCCGAACGGGTGGTTCGCGGAGGTGCCGGATAGATTGGCGGGTGTGACTGCCTCAGACCGTTCAGCGCTCGACTTCGAGGATCTGCTGGCCCGATTGGCCGACGTCGTCTACGCCGTCGATGTCGGCGGTCGCTTCACCTATGTGAACCCCGCCGGGTCACGGGTCTTCGGCCGTGAGCCCGACGAGATCGTGGGAGCGCACTTCTCCCTCGTCATCGAACCGGGCGCGCTCGCTGACACGGCGGAGCACTTCCGCCGCGGGATCGAGGGACCGGAGACGAATCCCTTCTTCGAGACGCGGATCCTCCGCCCGAACGGGGAGGTGCGGGAGCTCGAGATCCACGCCGGCAGCCTGTATCGGCGCGGCCGTCTGGTCGGACGGCAGGGAGTGGGCCGCGACATCACGGAACTGCGCCGACTCCAGGAGGAGCTCGCGGAGAAGACCAGCCGTCTAGCGCTCCTCGAGGACCAGCAGCGTGCGGCCATGGACGTGTACCGCCGGCTCAACCTCGTGGCCGGGCAGGTCGTCAGCGACCCGGCCCGCGCCGGACGTGCGCTGGACGCGGTCGAGGACTCGTTCCAGCTGGAGACCGCGCGCTCGCTGGGGCTGCAGGACGACCTGGAGATCATCCGGCTGGTCTCCGACGGCTACTCCAACCAGGAGATCTCCGAACGTGTGCACCTCAGCGTCCACACGGTGAAGGACCGGGTGAGCCGCATTGTCACCGCGCTGGATGCCCGCAGTCGGGCCGGCGTCGCGTCCCGCGCCGCAGAGGCTGGCGTACTCCGAGCGCATCCCCCACAGGACTAGCCGCGCTGGCAGCGCAGGGCGCACACTGAAGACATGGACGCACGAGAACTCCTCACAGACCTCGCCAACCGCCCCCTGCAGGAACTCGACCACTTCTGGGACTCGGTCACCGCGGAGATGCTCAACAGCCATCCTGCCGGTCACCCCAACTCGATAGCGTGGCTCGTCTGGCACACGGGTCGGGAGATCGACGTGCAGGTGGCTCACGCCTCGAGCCGTGAAGAGATCTGGGCCCAGGGCTGGTCCGCGCGGTTCGACCTGGGTGTGTCGGACGATGACATCGGCCTCGGCCACACGGAGGACGAGGCCCGCGCGATCGTCATCGAGAACAAAGACCTGCTGCGCGGGTACCTCTCTGCAGTGACCGACGAGTCGCTCGACTACATCAGTACGCTCAGCCCCGATGATCTGTCTGCGGTCATCGACGAGAGCTGGGACCCGCCCGTCACCCGCGGCGCGCGTCTGGTGAGCATCTACGCCGATGCCCTCCAGCACATGGGCCAGGCGGCATACGTGACGGGGACCCAGCAGGGCTGACACGTCTCCCGAGGCCGGAGCCCGACTCCACACGAGGAGCCAGGTTCCGGCCTCGGCTGCCTCAGGCCTCGGCCTCGTCGGGGTCGTCCCACCGCTCCCGCGCGAAGTCGTGGTGACGACGGCGGATCTTGAGCAGCAGTCGCGAGTCCCTGGGCTTCGTGAAGGGACTGACCGCCACGAAGACGATGATGTTGAGCAGCAGCGCCAGCAGTTCGACGCCGCCTTCCGCGAACGGCCCGGGCGCCCACTGCGGGAACGCGGTGAACACCACCAGGACCGTGAGCCCGACGATCAGCCCGGCGGTGGATCCGGCGACGCTGGCGCGCTTCCAGAAGAGTGCGCCGACGGTCGGGACGATGACCTGGGCAAGCCCGCCGAAAGCCACCAGACCAATGGTGACGAGCAGCCCGGGGATGTACAGCGCTGCGATGTAGGCGAGCGCGGAGAAGACCAGGATCGCCCAGCGGCCCACCCAGACCTTCTTCCGCTCCGGAAGATCCTTCTGGAAGTATCGATCGTGGAAGTCGATCGTGTAGCTGGCGCCCATCGCATGGACCTGCGAGTTCGCCGTCGACATGGCCGCCCCCGCGCCGGCTGCGACCACGACGAGTGCCAGCAGCAGCGGGGCGTAGTCGAGCAGCACGAGCGGAAGGACCTGGTCGGGGTTCTCGATGTCGGGCATGAGGAGAGTGCCGGCGTTGCCCACCAGCATCGAACCCAGGTATGCGAGCGCCATGAGGCCCACGAGGAACGGCATCATGTCGAACAGTCGGGGGCTCTTCGTCGCGTACATGCGCGTCCACATCTGCGGCCCCATGAGTGCACCCAGCGGCGTGATGAGGAACATCGTGATCCACGTCATCCAGACGCCGTCGCCCAGCAGCAGATGGTCGGGGTTCACCTGTTGGATCTCATCGAACATCGTGCCCATCCCGCCCACGTGGCCCACCACGAAGATGCCCGAGATGATCAGCCCGAGGAAGATCGAGACGCCGTAGAAGATGTCGGTCCACGCGATGGCGCGGACACCGCCTGCCCACACGTAGACGATGATGACGACATAGAAGAGCAGGCCGCCCAGCCAGAACGGGACCGTTCCGCCGGAGGCCACCTCCATGAGGTACGCACCGCCGGTGAGCTGGATCTGCAGGTGCGGGACGGTGAAGACCAGCAGCACGATCGCGATGAACGTCGCGAGTTTCGATGATCCGAAGAGGTCCGCGAAGAAGTCCCGCGCGGTGAGGTAGTCACCGCGCTTGCCGTGGAACCAGACGCGCTTGCCGATCCAGTAGTACAAGACGCCGAAGAAGATGTTCCAGACCAGAGCGGTCCAGAAGAGAGGGCCGTCGAGGTAGAAGCTCGCGTTCGAGCCCAGGAACGCGAACGCGCTCCACCACGTGGCGGTGACGGTGAAGAACACCGCCACAGATCCCATCGCCCGCCCTTGGACGAAGTAGTCGGCCGTTGTGGACTTCGAGAAGCGGGAGGCGATCGTTCCGAGGACGAGCGGGATCAGGAGGAAGAAGCCGATGACCACGACTCCTAGGATCTCTGTGGTGGTCATGATGCGGCCTCCTCATCGAACTCGTCGGCGAGTTCTTCAGGGCGTGGGCGTCCCCACCTCGTTCTGTAGGCGATGAACAGCACCACGCAGAGGATCAGCCAGATCAGTGCGTTGAAGCCGTAGATGAACGGCATTCCGAAGATCCGGGGCTCCGCCACATCGTGGTAGAAGAGGATTCCGGGGAACTGTAGTGCGGCGAGACCGGCGATGATGATCGCCCAGTACGTGATGGTCAGAGGCGTCGGCGTCTTTCTGGCCATGAGTCGAGGTCCTTCGGTGAGGTACGACGCAGTGACGCCCCTGTGAGCCTTGACCTGACGAGCTCAGACCCGAAGAGCGGACACTGCGCTGTGTTCGTTGACGGGGTGGTATCAGCGTACGTGAACCGTCAACGGGAAGGCGCCGCTTGGGCAGGCGCCGATGAAAAGCCCGGAAAGCCCGCGCGCCTCCTACTGGTGTCCGCGTGCGGCGTACTCGTCGACAGCGCGCTTCGCCTCGATCAGTCCCGCGCCGGTGGCTCTGCGGTACTCCTTGATCGCCTCGATCGTGCGGCCCTCGGTGACCAGTCGGCGGACGTCGTCGGTGAGCCCCGGGACGGAGGTATCGCGGAGTTCCTTCATCTCCGCCTCAGTCAGACCCGCAGCTACCGCAAGCCGCTCGACCAGCGCCTCGAGAGTCGCCACGCGCCTGGTGAGTGCGTCGATGCGTTCGTGTGCATGCCTGTCTCCGAACATGCAGGTGAGTCTACCGACGCACGACCGCCGGGCGGATGGGAGGACTCAGCCGTGGCCACCGGCCGGCGTAGCGGTGGATTCGCCGCGGAGAGAACGATTGGGGTGTGAGCGTCAGTAGGTCTCCGACCAGAGGAGGTCCTCTTCGATGACAGGATCAGCGCCCTCACCCGCCTCGAACACCATGAGCGAGTCGGTATCCACGCGGTACTGGAAGACGTCGTTCTCCGCAGTCCAGTGCCCACCCGCATCGTCGGCAGGCAGGGCGATTCCCCCTAGTTCCTCGTTCCATCCCACATAGCTGAGGTCTCCGTCCGGGCCCTCACAGATGACGATCTGGAACCGCTCTGTCTCGCCTTCGAGCACAGTCCGCGCATCAGCCTCGCAGTATTCGCCCACGAGCCACTCCAGCTCCGTGTCCTCTTGCGCGACCTCCGCATCATTAGCACCGCCCAACCCTTCCCAGGGATATGACAGATCCTCTTTTGCCCACTCAGAAGCCTGCTGCGAGAAGCCGTAGTAGGCGCCCCACAGCCTGCTGCCGTTCCCGTCGACCGCGAGCCACCAGGAGATCCCCCCGATCACCGCCGCGGTGATGCACAGCTGCCCAACGGAGACCGCATTGCGCACCGCCCAGTATTTCGTCGGCTGGCCATTCTTCATCGAAGATTTGCGACTCATCCTCGAGGCCCCTTCTCCGCGGGCGGCAACTTCTCAGAGTGGGTCAGCGGTGCACCGCCGTGGTTGGAGACGACCCAGTCCATCACCCGAAGCGGCTGCAACGGCGAATCCGGACCCAGGACGTGGGCGGAATCAACGGCGAAGAACCGCCGCTGCGCGAAGTCCAGTTCACTGCGCCGGACCAGGGCATCGCCGCCGTGCTCATGCAACCAATCGCGGATGCCTTCGCTCTCGCCAGGGATCGGCGTGTCGGGAACTACCGCATTCACCACGTCCGCCTTCGTGAGGACGATCGCCAAACGCTTCTTCCGCAGATCATCACCGCTGTCGCGCAGACGATCCACCACACTCCCGTACGCGCCGTCGGCCGTTCCCTGAGCCACCTGGATCTCACGCGGCAGGCCGCTGATCACCAGCTTCTCCCGCATCTCCTGCAGAGCGAGGGGATCCAGCAAGAAGATCAAAGTATCTGCGATGTCCAGATACGCCAGAGAGCGCGATTCCTCGGACCGCACGAACTTCTCCCCCGACGCGTCCATGAGGTGGAGCTCGAGATCCTCACCGGCGCGCTCAATGAGGAAGGGCGCACCGGAGGGTTGTGCCTGCACAGGAGTCTTGTGCACCATGCCGCCGCTTTCGACCGCATTCACCGCTGTCGCGAGCATGTCAGAAGCCGCGTCTGACAGGGCCGCGACGGTGACGTCGCCAGGATCCTGCCGCGAGCGCCGACGGAGTGCGGCCAGCGATGCCGCCAGGAATTGGGTCTTCCCGGCGCCCACGGAGCCGAAGACCGGTGCGACCACTACACGTCGCCCGCCGCTGCCGGGTGGCAGAACCTTGTCGCAGTAGGGGCACAGGGCCGTCAGCGTCTTCGCTGCTTCGCTCACAGTCATCGGCAGGACCTCTGCGCACACGCAGATCCGGCTCCGCAGACCGAGAGGCCCCGGCGAGACATCTCTGTGCACCTCGGAACACTCCGCGTCGGAACAGACGTAGCTGGGCATCGTGGTCCTGCGGTAGCAGTGCGCGCAGGGGATTGAAGCGTTCTTCCGCTTCATCCTCCACGCTTCGCGCCCTCGCACCGCGAGCATCACTGAACGCTGCAATCCGGAGACCAGGCCACGCACGCACCACACCAGCAGGAGCCATAACCCTGTCGCGGCGCTGATCCCCGCCGCCAGTCCGAACGTCGGAACGCCCAGCACCAGTATCCAGAGCCCTTTGAGGACGAGCTGGAGGTACCACGTCGCAGACGACGGCCACGTCCGCCACATCGCAGCGACGACTTTCACGACGACGCGCCGCGCCTCTGTCCGCACCGCCGTCATGTCCGCTCTCAACTGATACGGCGCGTACAGGGGCCAAGCGCGGTCCCAGCCGAAGTGCTCTGCTGCTCCGGTGGGCCGAGCGGTGAACACCTGGCCAGACTGCACCGCGGCAGGGCTCACGACCGTCACGGCAGTGCCGCTGCTGCCGCGCATCGCGCGGAGGGGGAGCCAGATCCCCCAGACGACTCCCGCGGCGAATGTGGTCAAGGCGGTGATGATGCTGATGCCCAGTCCCACCGCGAGGAACCGCATCGTGAGGACGAATACGATCCAAACCGCGATGGCGACCAGTACGACCGCCCCGATGCCGAGTGCGAGCACGACGAGTGCGATCACCAGATAATGCATGTCACACGTCCCTCCGGTCCTTGCCGAACAGGCTGCGCACGGAATCGGCGGCGGATGTCACGCGGTCCCTCATCGTCGGGATGTCATTCAGGATGTCTCGGAGCTCCACGTGCGCCTGCCGACCGCGCGGATCCTGGGGAGCGGCCTCCTCCAGGAGCTCCACGAGAGCCAGCCACGGTTCCAGGTCCTTCGCCCTGGCCGTGCGCGGAACCTGGCGCAGGACGAACTCCAGCTCTTCGAGCAGGTGATCGATCAACGAGGCGGACATTCCCACCTCGCTGCACCAGGTGCGCAACAGCGACACGTCATCAGGCAGCTGCAGGCCGCGCAGCGCCAACTGCCACGTGTCCGGCCCCGGCCGCTCCTGCTGGTTGCGCAGCGAGGTCCCACGATCGTCGATCCCGACCCTCGCCAGGCGGCCTGCGAGGATCCACGAGTAGAAGTGCAGCGCCCCCTGCGACACTTCGTTCCGTCCGGGCTCGAGGAAGTCCCAGAGGCCCTGAGAGAACTGGTCGCACACGGTGTCTGTGTGCTGAGCGTCGGCCAATCTTTCCAGGGCCATCCGCCGCAGCCGGGTGCGCAGCGCTCCCGCCGAGTACCACCGGTTGAACTCTCTGCGAACTCGCCGGGGGTCCAGGAGCGCTGCGCGCAGAGCGCGGTCCACGGCGGGCTCCAGCTGCTCCGAGGACAGTGCCTGCGTCAGCGGCGCGGCGAGCAGCAGGAGTTCGTCCAGCGCATCGTCGGGTGCTCCCAGAGCGACTGAGGTGAGCAGGTCTGCGTTCCGCTTAGGGTCCCCTTGCTGCTGCCAGTTCCACGCACGGTCTGCGTTCAGCTCCCGGGCCCAGACCCCCGCGTGCTGCGGTTCGCGCGACAGCGATTCGAGAGCGGGGTCGAGGATAGCCTGCGCCAGCCCCGGTATCCCGGTCCCTGCGGCAAAGCGCGCCGCACGCGCAGCGCGGCTGAAGTCCTCGGCCCCCGTCAGACGGTAGCTGGCGACTGAATCCGCCAGTTCATCGAGATAGAGCTCCAGGTCATCGCGCTGACCGCGCTTTGCCAGCTCCTCGATCACCGCGATGCCCAGGTCCCACTCCTCACGCCCCGGATGGGTCTCCCTGGTGCCTGTGACCATTTCCGCACCCAAACATCCCCCACGCACACCGATGAGGGGCATCCACCGTCGCGCGATGCTGATCACCTCGAGTGCCTCGAAGGACTCGAGCCTGCGCACCCACTGGCAGACGGCCGCTGCCGATTCCGTGATATCGATATCACTCACAGTGCGCGCCACGAGGTCAATGGAGTGAGTGCCGGCCAATGAGGTGCCGTGCAGGTTCATCAGTGCCGGATGAGCACCCACCAGCCGCGCACCGCCCGCGCGGAATGGCTCCGCTGCAAACGCCCGGTAGTCGAGCGAGAGCGCCGCCTCCTCATCGAGGAGGAGCGTGCCCAGCGCGAACCAGCGCATGACCACATCGAGATCATCGTGCACCAGCACCACGATGCGAGAGCTTTCGTCAGCCACTTGCTCGAGCATGCTGAGATACGCCGGCAGCACCTTCAGCATCCACGGGTCCTCGCACACCCACTCCAGCAGCGACTGCGCCTCGAACTCCGGTGCGATCTCCAGCGGTGCGTACCACTGCTCGCATTCCCTGCTGGCTGCATGCCGCAGTGCCCAACTCCCTGCAGCGTAGAGCTGGGCAGGCCGGTAGGGCAGGATGTCGGACGCATCCCTGGTCACGATCGTCTGGGTGAGCTGGTTCCCGCGCCTGCCGGACACAGTCCGCCCGGTCGATATCCCTCGGGACAGGTAATGCCTGCCGTGCTTGTGGTGGTAAGCGGCGGTGGGCGGATGCTCCAGCTCGTCATCGCCGCTGGGCCACCGGTGGCTGATCCCGTGCTGCAACGTCTCCGTGATGACGGACCGGTCCGCTCCATCGATGCCTACGGACACGGCCTGGAAGCCGAACCCGGCAGCGCCGTCGACGCTTTCGGCCCGGGCCACGTCCGTGAAGATCGTCGTGTCGAACACCATGTTCCGATCCCCTACTTCCCGTTGGAAGGAATGAAGCCACGGGTCGCCATCAGCCACAGCAGAGGATCCGGGACGCGGTGCGGCAGCACCCCGCGTGCATTGACAGTGCGGGCGCGATAGTCGGGCTCTGCGCCGAGTGCGGAGACTCCGAACAGCCGGTAGTTCGCGTATTCGTGTTCGAGCTTGCGCAGCAGCCCGTCACCGCCCCAGCGCTCAACCATCGACTTGATGTGCTCGTGATTGTCCTGCGACTCAGCCTCGTCGAAGACGCCGTCGGTACCTCCGGGCTTTCGCAGCGGGTGATGCTGAGGGACCTGGTCCAAGAACGCGTCGATCTTCGAGATCACCACGGCCAGCGGCACTCTGATCCGTTTACTGCGCTTGATGCTGTGCGCTGTCTGGAGGACATATGTGATGCCGTTGAGAACACTTTCCGGCAGATCGGAGTCGGCCTCCGGGTTCGCTCCCCGCTGTTCGGCCCGGGCGATATTCTCCGGGAAGGAGAACGGGTCCAGCAGAAGGATGATCCCCGACGACTGACCGAGGTACTGCTGCTTCATAGTCTCCTCCTGTCGGGAGACGTCCTCGCCGGCGGAGTCATAGAAGGAGAATATGGTGGCCGAGGTCGTCCTGCCCCGACGGTACTTCCATTCGTAGACGGCCGGCGGCTTCTTCTTCGCCCCGGTCTTCCCCGTCTTCTGCGGAAGTTCTCCCCTCCCCTTCGACATCTCCTCCTCATAGCGGGCCAGCTCTCCCGCGAACCCGCTCTCACCACCGGGGGCGACGATCGACGCATCGAACCGGCGTGCGACGCTGCTGGTGAGTTCCTTGTGCAGGCGGGACAGCAGCACCGTCTTTCCGGAGTTCGGAGCTCCTACGAGCCCGAACAACGGTGAGTCATTGGCCAGGCTGCGCGGCAGGAGGCTATGGCACGCGGGACACAGCCGCACCCCGCTCTGCCCTCCGCAGTCCCCACAGGTCACGGACTCCCTGCCCAGCAGGTCAGCGGATTCGGCAGGGCTGCCTGCCGCTCCCTGCTGCGGGACAGCACCCTTCCGGATCGCCGGCAGCACAGGCTCCGTGTCGTTGAACAGCTGACGGCGCTTCGGATCGGGGGCGGGCTCACACGCCGGACGTCCCGGAGCTCCCATGCCGGAGCAGCGGAACGCCACCTGATTCACATCGAGGTCCTGGTAGCAGTACGGGCATGCGGTTCTCCGCTTGGCGAACAGTGAGGAGAGCATCGTCACCCTTTCATCTGAGCGGTCGGTGGTGCCTCCAGGTGCACGGCCGGATCGACGGGGAACACGCAGATCCAGAAAGGAGACCTCTGCTTCTCAAGCGCCAGCTCGTGGCGGACGCTCGTGGCGGCGGTGAAATCGAGTTCGATGCGTGCGACCGTCTGCCCGTCCTCGGGCCCGTAGGGCATAACACCGCCCTGCTTGCGAACTACCTCCACAGGGATGATGCTGCCCGGTTCTGCGTTGTCTGCTGTGATCACGCAGCGGACGCGTCCGGACAGCAGCGATCTCTTCATGCGCAGGCTGTAGCGCGCGCGTGCGATGCGGCGCTGCGAGTCCCCGAGCGGCACCGCGGCGGCAGGTGACGTCCAATCCTCGCCGTCGGTCTTCACGACTGTAGCCAGTGTGAGGTCCTCCACGTTCGCAGCATCTGCGATTCTCACCCCGCCGTCCTCTCGGTAGCGCGCGCGGCTGATGCGCCGACTGAGGCGGCGAGGACCGCTCCTCCACCCCACCTCGACGATGTGGTTCCCGTCTGGCCACTCCCAGGACAGCCGCAGCTCCGTTCCGAAGGTCTCCACCGTCACCCCGGCCGGTGTGGGAGCCGATCCCGCAAGCAACGGCAGACCGATCAACCCGCCGGAATCGACGATCGTGACGGGAACGATCTTCATCACCGTGGGGAGGCTCGCGAACCGCATGCCTCCCTTACCTCCGACGGACGGGGCGCCGAACGCGGGGAGCGGCGCCAGCCGCTCCCCGCCGCTGCGCTCCAGCTGCCGGTCATCGAGGATCTGCCCCACGCGCACGTCGACCTCACGGGGAAACGCCCAGAGCACCACCTCGAAGCCCTGGACGGCACTCCATGTCGCCTCCAGGACCTGGCGGTCATCCCCGTCCAGCACTTCCAACACGTCGAGGTCCCGGACCTCACTGGCAGGTCCCCGCGGAACGACCGCCACAGACACCGCCTCGGAGACCTGCCGCCCTGAGCTCAGAAGATAGACGGCCTGGACGGAGACGCGGTAGCGCGCGCCGGTGATGAGGTCCTCCATCCGCAGGGATCTTCCGGCGGGAAGCTCGTGCGAGCGGCTCGCCCCGTCCGGATCGAGCCGGGTGACGACGGTGCCGGCCGCCTTGGCCGGCAGCTCCCAGCTCACCTCCGTGCTTGTGAGGTCGGTCGTCGCGGAGACCCGGTTAGCAGGCGCCAGAATCGTGGTCACTGCGGTCGCGGCGTCGGAGTAGGTCTCTCCGTCCCGGCTCGCGAGGACCGCGTAGCCCAGGAGCGTCGCTGTCGGTGCAACGGTGTCCGTGACGGTCATGGACGTGACCCCTTCGGCCACTCGGGTGCCGTCGTCAGGTCCTGCCGGCACTCTGCCTTCGGCGCGGACCACTGTGAAGCGCGTGGCACCGTCGCTGTCCCCCGCCCAGGTGAGCACCACGGCGGTGCCCTCCGTGCGGATCTTCAGTGTGCGCGGGGGCAGCGGCGGCAGTGCCGCGAGCATGGCGTCTAGAGACTCGTCCGCCCGGTCCACGGCGATCGCGTTGCGAAGGGCCTCCGCAGCGGCGTCGAAGTCACGGGCGGAATGGTGCGAGCGGTAGGCGGCGACCCCGGAGCGCTTCCGTTCCTTGAGCTGCTCGACCCGTTCGATGAGAGTCGAGTAGTCACCCGCCTCCTCAGCGTCGGGCGTCGTAGCGACCAACGTACGCTCGGCCTCGGACAGCTGTCCGTCGCGCAACAGATCGCGCACGACTTCCAAGCCCACCCTCGCAGCCCCGTCTCCACCTGCACCGGCTGCCACGGCGTGCACCAGACGTCCGGCATCGCTGCGGGTGATGCCTCGCAGTATCAGGTCGTCGCGGACTGCCAGTCTGGGCATGCCCCGCTCCAGCTGCGTACTGATCAGATCGATGACCGTCAGCACCACCACGTCGCGAAGACCGGCATCGTCACGACAGTGGTCCTTGAGCGCGCCCAGCATCTTCCGCGCATCCTGCAACGGATCAGAATCACGCAGCTGCTCACCTTTCTGGCGCGCACTCTCGATATCGGAGACCGTAATCGCCGTCGTGCCTACCGCCAGTCGACCGATGAGTCCCGCGGAGTCCTCATCCGGGGGCCGGTCCAGCAGCAGAATGTCGAAGATCGACCGGAATTCACTGTGTCGGGTCACGGCGGCCCAGGGGCGACGCAGGTTCGCCGGCAATCCTTCGTCCGGAAGCTCCAGATCTGGCACCACGTCGAGCTTCTGCGCGCGGGCTGCCGCTAAGACCTCGCTCTTGGGCAGATCGCTCAGTCCGAGCCCCGCCAATCGCGTCGCCAGCTCGCCTTCGGTCACCAGCCCCAGAGGATACTCGACACTCAGCTTCTGGATGCCGTCATCGAGCTCGGCGCGCAGGCTCTTGCTCCGGACTACGGCGAGCGACTCCCAGAACGATGGTGAGAACAGGTCCTTCCCCTGCGCCGCCATGAGTTCGTGCAGCTGCTTCAGCAGAGCAGCACTGGGCATGGCGCTCGCCTTGTTGAGCGCGGGGAGCACCTTCCTCTCGAAGCGCTCCCGCAGCGCCTCATCCGTCAACACAGAGGGGAGGGCATAGAGCCTCTGCAGGTCCAAGGATGCGTACGCGGTGCTGGCCGGATCCCGGCGCAGGTCGGCGATCACCGCCTTCAGTCGTGCCAGCTGCTCACCGCGGGAACTGGGCTTCAGAACGTCATTGCGATACGCCTTCGCATCGAACTCGTTCATCGATGGTCCCTCTGCCCGCGCGTCACGACCGCAGCGCCAACGACTCCACGACCTTCGTCTGCGCTGCCACCTGCTCTTCACTCAGCACTGAGACATGGCCGCGCAGCTCGATCGATTCGCCGCTGACTCCGTCGGTCGCGACCAGGGTGACGATGCCCTCACTGGAAATCTGCGCCGACATACTCACGGGGGACTTCTCCGGCAGACCGGTGGGGAGCTGCAGGTGCGCGTCGGTGATCAATCGGTTGTCCGCCACCACTTCGGATTCGCGCTCGCCTGCCTGCTCGTACAAGCGCACTTTGACCGTCGTCTGGTTGGGCACAAGGGTCTGCGCTTCGATCGGATCAGGGTCCAGCGGGATCGGGTCGTTCGCATGCGCGAAGAACCTGATGTAGCCCTCCTCATCGTCCACTCCGCGACTGAACCCGACGCCGATCGACCGCGAGAGGACGTTCTGCACATTCAGCGTGGCGGATGCTCCCGGCAGGAAGGCGCGAGGCGTGGCGTCGGCGGAGAGGCCCACGGGCGACGACTCGTCGCCCGTCATGATGACCTCGTCCACTGCTGCCTGGCCGTAGATCGCGGCTCCCTTCGCGACCGCCAGATCGAACTCCGTGTCCTCGATCTGCCACCCCAGCTGTTCCGTCAGCGCACGAGTCACCTGCGGCATGCGCGACGATCCGCCCACCAGCAGAACTCGATCCACGGAGACTCCCGGATCCTTCTGCTGAGCGATCTCGACAGTGCGCTCGGCGATCTCGACCGTCTGCGTGAGCAGGTGGCGGGTGGCCTCCTCGAACTCCGCGCGCGTCACTTCCACTGTCGACTTGGTGCCGTCGAAGGCAAGACGGAGATTCGTGGATTCGCGCCTCGTCAGTGAGATCTTCGCGCTCTCGGCCTCCAGCCGAAGGTCGATCATGAACTCTTCGTCATGTCGAGGATCCTCGTCACCCACATCTGCTGTGGCGGTGAATTTCTCGACGATCATCTCGACCAGGGCGGCGTCCCAGTCCGCACCACCGAGCTTCCGATTGCCATCGACCGCGACGACCTCCACCTGGCCGTCACCCAGCTTGAGGACCGTGGTGTCGAAGGTTCCGCCGCCCAGGTCGTACACCATGATGGTCTCAGTGCGGTCACTGCGCGCGCCGATCGACAGCGCCGCCGCGACCGGCTCAGTGACGATCCCCACGACCTCGATGCCCGCCATCTGACCGGCCTGGCGCGTGGATTCGCGCTCCTGTGCACCGAAGTAGGCGGGAACCGTGATGACCGCTTTGGTGGCTTCGCCGCCTGATTCCTGATTGGCAACCCTGACCAGCTCTTTGAGGATCAGCGCTGAGATCGCTTCCGGGGAGTACACCTCGCCTTGGAAATCCTGCGGATACTCGGTGCCCATGTGCCGCTTGATCAACAAGCATGCGTTGTCGGGGTCCGCGACTGCACTGCGCTTGGCCACGTCGCCCACGACCACAGATTCCGGCGCCTCGAAGAAGACGACGGACGGGGTGGTCTGGTCCCCTTCGAAGTTGGGGATGATCTCTGCACCACCCAGGTCACTGATCCTGGCGATGGACGAATAGGTGGTGCCCAGGTCGATGCCGTAGACGGACGCGCTCATGGTGACTCTTTCTTTGTTTCGGGAACACACTGGCAGACGTGAGGAGAGCTGGCTGACTCTCTGTCAGGGGTGCAGAAGTGAATCGTCAGGGGAACGCTCTTCATCTGATTCCACGTAGCGGTACACCCCTACCCTTGCGGGCAGAAAAACACGGTCGGCACCGCGGAAGGCGAAGCCCTGCCGCTGAACACGTTGGATGGTGGCCTCAAGGTCCGGCTGGTCCGTGACCTGGGGTCGAGTGGCGTGATGCTTCTTCGTATCGAGGGGCTGACCGACCTCCGCTTCTACGGATTCGAGGTCGTAGAGGTCCAGCAGTTCCTCGATAGAACCCGCGAAGTACTCGAACTCCGCGCTGGAATCAGAATCGTGGTGGATTCTCCTCGCAGCGTCGACAGCCTGGGTATGGAGATTCGCAAGACGTTCGAACACTGGCTTGAGGAGCGAGCGGACCTGATCCTTCTGCAGAGTCTCGACCCGGGAGTGCAGTTTCCGGTTCACATCCTCAGCGGCTGCCGTCCTCGCCTGGAATTCCTGGACCGCGCCCTCGATCCTGATGAGCGATGCTTGCGTCTCCGCAGCTTGGCTCACGAGCGTCTCACGCACTGCGCGCGGCGCGTAGGCCGTTCCGGCTAGGTCATCGTCGCCGATGGTATCCAGCTCCAGCGGACTTGCGTCCTCTTCCACACGGGCGCGGGTATCACCGCTGTCACCTTCGACGGCCTCGGGGCCTGAGTCTGCCGCGAGCGGTGCAACCGAGCGCTCATCGAGGCCCGTTCCCGCAGGGGGCTCCTCGTCCCCCGGCGAGGTCTCGCTGAAAGCTCCGTCGAAACCACTCCAGTCATCCACCGTTTCGTTGACCGCCCTCACCCCTCCTGGCTGCCGACGCAGCGCAAATACCAGTCTGCCAATCGACTGACGCGAGAACCGCGTGCACAGCCCCGCTGGCAATGACCAAGTGTTCCAGACCACAATGATGCGAGGCCAGTCTACACCTACACGGACATGACAATGCGCTGCGCTGATCACCGGCCGCGCCTTCCTTCAGGGACGACTGCAGAAGTGACCCGACCGACCCAGTCGCACCGTCCTCATACTCGCCTGGATTCCGCACCTCGGAGACGTGCGCGGACTGCGAGTCCGCCTGCAGGCGGACCACGTGCGCTGACAGGTGACCCTGTCAATCCACTGACAAAGCGGCGTGTAAAGCCGTGACTCCGCTTGTGTCCCACATGATGGAGACACGAATCGTTGACTTCAAGGGAGGCTGTCATGGACGGAATACTGATCTGGGTCATCGTCGCGATCGTCGTGATCCTCGCCGTCTTGGTCGCGATGTCCTTCATCTTCCGGAGCCGGAACAAGAAGGTCGACCGCGTCAAGGCCGAAGAGAAGCGCGCGGCCGCGCAGGACCGAGAAGAGCAGCTACGGCGTGAAGAGGCACAGGCAGCGGAGACCGACGCGGCAGCTCGCAAGTCTCGCGCCGAGGCGGACGAGAAGGCTGCTCGTGCAGAACGACTCGAGATGGATGCGCAGGCCAGCGGGGCGAACGCCGAGCACCTGCGACACGACCACGACGAGAACCTGCGCGAAGCCGACCGGATCGACCCTGACATCAAGACCGATCGCCACGGCGGACGGGTGAGCGGGGCACCGACTCCCGGGAGCGCGCAGCACACAGCGCAGGGAACCGGGCAGCCGCCGGCGCCACGGAGCGCACAGGCACCCGCAGCAGCTCCGGCTGAGCAGCCGTACCAGGCGCACGAAGCGGTCCAGCCGCCACCTGCTCAGCACGCACCGGAGGGTCAGCCCGCACCGCGGGTCCAGCCTGCACAGCCAGCCCCGCAGGCGGCTCCCCAGGCGCAGCCCGCACCGCTGGGCCAGCCGGCGCCGCAGCAGCCAGCACCGGAAGCACCGGGAGCACCGCAGGATCAGAATGCGGCGCCTCAGTCGTTGCCGCCGGAGACCGAAGATCCCTACGTGCCGCCGCACGGTCAGGGCGGACCACCGCAGCACTGATCCCGGCAGTCTCTGAGGAGACCACCGACGACGGTGCCGCCGCTCCCCTGTGGAGCGGCGGCACCGTCGTTCGCTTGGGGCCGAGTGCCCAACCAGCAGACGCCTATCCGCCGGCGACGAGCTCCGGCAGCCACAGCGAGAGCTGCGGCAGAGCGGACACCAGCGCGATGTCGATGATGAGCACCC
The DNA here is from genome assembly GCF_900169375.1 of Brevibacterium sp. Mu109. Taxonomy (NCBI): domain Bacteria; kingdom Bacillati; phylum Actinomycetota; class Actinomycetes; order Micrococcales; family Brevibacteriaceae; genus Brevibacterium; species Brevibacterium sp. Mu109. Next base: position 34,165 of record NZ_FXZF01000019.1, on the reverse strand, counting down.
CGATGAACGGGACGACCGCCTTGGAGATTCTCGCCAACGACAGTTTCGACAGATCGGACGCGACGAACAGGTTGAGTCCCACCGGCGGGGTCACCAGACCCACAGACAGGTTCACGACCATGATCATGCCGAAGTGGACTGGGTCCATCCCCACACCGACCGCAAGGGGCAGCAGGATCGGCACGAAGATCAGGATCGCTGCCGCCGCCTCGATGAACATGCCTGCGATGAGCAGGATGAGGTTCGCGAGGATGAGGAACCCGATGAATCCCAGGTTGATCGACGTCATGAACTCGACGATCTGGTCGGGGAATCCCAGCACGTTGATGTAGAACGCGAAGAGCCCCGCGGCCGCGATCACGATCATGACGATCGCAGACGTGACTGCAGAATCCGCGAAGGAATCCAGCAGCTTCTTCAGCGTGAAGCGCCTGTAGACGAGACCGACCAGCAGCGCGTAGATCACGGCGACGACCGCGGCTTCGGTCGGTGTGAAGATCCCGCCGTAGATACCGCCGAGCACCAGCACGGGCATGAACATCGCGAGCAGTGAGCGGCGGAACGCCACGAGGAGTTCACGAGTCGTCACTTTCGCCACACCCTTGTACCCGCGTTTGCGCGACACGGTGTACGCCATGATCAGCAACGATGCCGTCACGACGATGCCAGGCAGAAGCCCTGCGAGGAACATGTCGCCTGCGGACTCGTTTGCCGCGACCGCGTAGAGGATGAGCGGGATGCTGGGAGGGATGATGACGCCAAGTGCTCCGGAGACCGCTTGGTTCGCGGCGGTGAAGCCCCTCTCGTACCCGTGTGCCAGCATTGCAGGGATGAGGATCGATCCGATCGCCGCGACGGTCGCCGCGCCGGATCCGGAGATCGCCGCGAAGAACATCGAGGTGAGGACTGCGGCCATCGCCAGGCCACCGGTCACGTGACCGATGAGAGCGCTGCCGAACTCGATGAGTCGTTCCGAGATTCCGCCGACCTGCATGAGGTGTCCCGCCAAGATGAAGAACGGGATGGCCATCAGTGGGAACGAGTTGAGGGCGATGAACATCTGCTGCGGGACGACTTCGAGCCCGAAAATACCGGACGTGCCGATCGCCACCGTGGTGGAGCCCGCGATCGCAACAGCGATCGGAGCACCTACGAAGAGGAGGACGACAGCAACGATGACGAGGACGATCATGACTGGTCCCCTCCATTCCGTCGCGCACTGCCTTCGTCGCCGTCCGTCGTGTCGTCATCTGTCTTGAGGGCGTCGGAGATCACAGCCGACGCCTCGTCAGGATCGACGTCCGCTTCCGCGAGGATCTCCTCCACCTCTGATTCCTGATCGATGTCCTTCGCCGTGGCGAACAGCTGATAGACGGTGTTCATGACCAGGAGGACGCCGCCCACAGGCAGTGCCGCCATGGGGATGCTCATGCTGACCTCGGTCGCCGGAGTCAGCTGATACGACACGGCATTCACGATCATGAAGCCGAACACCACTAGGACCAGATAGAAGACGATCGACACGAGACCCGCGACCGTGATCGCCGTCTTCCGTGCCCTACCGCTCAGCATGTGCTCCAAGATGTCGACCTTCATGAGTCGCCCGTTCTTGGCCGCGTACGCGGAACCCACGATGACGAGCCACACCATGAGGAAGCGCGAGACCTCCTCAGAGAAGGTGAGGGGGTCACCCACGACGAAACGTGCGACGACCTGCCATCCGATGAGGACCGTCATGAGCATGAGGATGGCTGCGAGCACCCATCGGATCGCTACGTTCATCCCGTCGACGACCCGCATGTACCGGGTCATGAAGGCGTTCATGATTCCCCTCCAACTGCGGCGGCTTCATCTGCGCCCCGGTTCGAGGGAGCCTCGTCGATGACACGGTCAATGAGATTCCGCGGAATCTCATCGCGCCATGATTCGAGCACGGGCTCCGTCGCCTCGACGAACGCGTCGCGGTCGATCTCCGTCTTCTCCATCCCTTCGGAGAGCATGAGCTCGAGCGCTTCGTCCTCCTGTACGGCGCTCGCTTCGCGCTGGATGTCCGTCGCATGGCTACCGGCCTCCAAGATCGCTTCCTGATCCGCGTCGGAGAACGTCTCGAAGTACCGTTCGGAGATCATCATCGGAGCCGGCGAGTACACGTGCTCCGTCATCGCGATGTACTTCTGCACCTCGAAGAACCGCACGTCCGCAATCGTTGCAATCGGGTTCTCCTGACTGTCGATGACCCCCTGCTGGAGTGCGGTGTAGACCTCCGGCCACGCCATGGGGATCGCGTCCGCCCCCAGAGCGCCCCATGTGTCGATCTGCGCGGCGCTCTCCTGGGTGCGGTGCTTGATGCCGTTGAGGTCTTCCGGCGTCTCGATCGGAAGCTGGGAGTTCGTCTCGTAGCGGAAGCCGTTCTCCGTCCACGACAGGATCCGCACGTTGGTCGTCTCGAGGAACTCGTCGGCGAGCTCCTGCCCGATCTCCCCGTCGAGCACCGAGTACACGTGCTCCGTGTCCTCGAAGATGTACGGCATGTCGAAGAGCATGAAGGATCGGACGAACCCACCCATCGGCCCCGTCGACGCCATGCCCATCTGGATGGAGTTGATCGACATCCCTTCGACGACTTCACGTTCGCCGCCCAAGGCGTTGTTGTAGTAGAACTTCACGCCGATGCGCCCGTCGGTGAGCTCTGAGAGCCTCTCCGCGAACGCCTTCCCACCCTCGTGGTGGTGGGAGTCGGGTCCAAGTGCCAAGCTGAAATTGATGGTGCCTTCGTAGTTCTCGTCCTTCCCGACGATCGCGTCGCACGACGACAGCATGAGGCTTGCGATCGCCGCCATGGCGATCGTTGTCAGCACTTTCAGTCTTCTCATCATGAACCTCCCTTCTTCTGGTCGGGGCCCACCGCAGCGGTGCGATGTGGCTCAGATCGAGATGTGTTCCTTGCCCTTGAGTTCGAGGATCTCCCGTGCCTCGTCCGGTGTGGCGACCTCCATGCCCAGTGCTTCGACGAGCTGCACTGCCTTGCCGACCTGCTGGGCGTTCGACTTCGCGAGCTCGCCCGCAGAGATCCAGAGTGAGTCTTCGAGGCCCACACGGATGTGTCCTCCGGAGGCCAGCGAGACCGCACCCAGCGGCAGCTGATGGCTCCCCGCGCCCAGGACCGACCAGACGTATTGTTCGCCCAGGAGTTCGTTCGCTATGCGACGCATGTTCATGAGGTTCTCCGTCGAAGCACCGGCGCCGCCCAGCAGTCCGAGCACCGTCTGCACGAAGAGCCTGCCGGTGGCGATGCCCTCGTCCACGAAGTGCTTGAGGTTGTACAGGTGCGACGTGTCATAGCACTCGAACTCGAACCGCGTGCCGTTCTCCGTGCCTCGCGTGAGGATCGTCTCGATGTCGGAGAAGGTGTTCTTGAAGATGAGGTCCCGGCTGTTCTCCAGGTGATCGCGCTCCCACTGGTGCTCGAGCTCTGTGAATCGCTTGAGCATGGGGAACAGTCCGAAGTTCATCGAGCCCATATTGAGCGAGGCGAGCTCCGGGGCGAACGTCATCGCCGGCTGCATGCGCTCCTCCACGCTCATGTGGGGCGATCCGCCGCTCGTGAGGTTGATGACGGCCTCGGACGATGCGTTGATCTTCTCGATCATCGGCGCGAAGTCCTCCGGGTCCTGCGATGGCCTCCCGTCTTCCGGCTTGCGCGCGTGGAGGTGGATGATCGCCGCACCCGCATCAGCCGCCTGGATCGAAGCATCGGAGATCTCGTCCGAGGTGGCGGGTAGGTAGGGCGACATGCTGGGAGTGTGGATCGATCCGGTCACCGCACAGGTGATGATGATCTTGCGCTTGGCTGCCATGGTGTCCTCTCTTCGTCGGCACTTTGGGGGCGCCGGCGGTCGGGTGTCGTTCGGGTTGGTCGAAAAGCCTGGTGAGTCGGGAGGCCGCTGTTGAGTGGCGGGTCAGGAGAGCTTCTGCGTATAGCCGTCGACGGCAAGCACCCGGCCGTTGATCTGACGGCCGTCGGGACCCACGAGGAAGCTCACCATTCCTGCCACGGACTCCGGTTCGATGAACTCGGCGATCGCGCTCTGCCCGCGGTAGTCGGCGGCGACGTCTTCCGCCTCGCGTCCCAGCACGGCGGCCTTCGCCTCGATGACTCCGTCGATCCGCGGTCCTCCCACAGCGCCCGGACAGATCGTGTTGGCGGTGAAGCCCTCCGGCCCCAGTTCGATCGCCAGGGTCTTGGTGAAGCCGATGACGCCTGCCTTCGACGCGGAGTACACGGCACGGCCGAACATTCCCAGGCGCCCGGCGGCTGAGGACATGTTCACGATGCGTCCCTCACCTTCGCTGCGTCGCATGAGGGGGAGGAGAGCCTTCACGTGGTAGAACTGCGCGTTGAGATTGACAGACACGGTCTGTTCCCAGGCCTCCACGACCGTGTCCTCGACACGGGCGGTCGGACCTGCGATCCCCGCGTTGTTCACGAGCACGTCCAAGCGGCCGTGCTCCTCCTCCACCGTCTGCGCAAGAGCCGCGACGCCGGCGTAATCGGAAGCGTCTGCCACGTACGCGTGCAGGCCTGCGCTCCTCGCGTCCTGGACCGCCCGCTCGCAGACATCCGTGACGATGACGGTGAGACCATCTGCTGCCAATCGGTCCGCTATAGCGCGTCCGATCCCTGCTGCACCTGCTGTGACCAGGGCTGTTCTTTCACCCATGTGTGGTGTCCTTCCGTGATGGTGTCCGTGTACATCCGCATGTGCGGCCGATGTGCATGCTGTGCGGCACGATCACCGCCCGGTGCTCCTCACGCGTGCCGCTGCGCAGCCGGGCGAAAAGCTGACGGGCGGCTACCGTCGCCATCCGCTTCCGCGGCTGCACGATCGTCGTCAGTCCGATGAGCGGTGAGATCGTGTGCTGCAGTCCATCGAATCCAGTGACGATCACGTCCTCACCGGTGATCAGCCCGGCCTCCGCGAAGACTTCCATGAGGCCCATGCTGATCTCGTCGCTGCCGCACAGGACCGCGTCGGGGCGCTCGTGGAGTCCCAGCAGGTGTTCTGCCGATCTGCGCCCGCCCTCACGCGATAAGTCCGTGGAGATCTTCCTTTCGCCTCGCACCGGAAGTCCTGCCCGTGAGAGCTCGTCGACCAGACCCTTCTCCCGCTGGGCGGACGCGGTGCTGAAACGAGGGCCGACGACGGTCGCCGGGCGCTCGGGGCAGTGCCCGATGACGTGGCTCGCCAGCTCACGAGCCGCGGCGTAGTCATCGATGCCCACGAAGTCTGCGGAGACATACTCCGAGCGTCGGGAGAGGAATGTGAAGGGAATGCGCTCCTCACGGAGTATCCGCAGTGCCGTCGCGTCCTCGCGGTGCGCGGCGAGGACGACAGCGCCGTCGATGTTCCGATTCACCAGTGTCCGCGCGGCCGCCTCGAATCGCGCCGGATCGTCATCGGTGGCGACGACGAGCACCTCGAAGCCCTCCGTCGCAGCCTCCTCGAGGATCTCGTTCGACCAATGGGTGAACATCGGGTTCGTAAGATTCGGGACCAGCAGCGCGATCACCCGCGTGAGTGCGGGCGAGCGCTTCCCGGAGGTCTTCGGCCGCACTCCGCTCTCGTTCGCCAGCTTAAGGACGCGTCTCCGCATCATGTCGGAGACTCCGGGCTTCCCGTTGAGGGCGTAGGAGACCGTAGCGGCGGACACACCCAGCTCACGAGCGATCATCGCCGCGGACGGTCGGGAGATCTGCACGGGACCAGTGTCCTGATGCGGAACGTTCGGCACGGGGCCACCTCCTCGTGTCCCTGAAACGGATGCGACGACACGAATCTAAGCCCACCGACCATCGTTAAGCGATGTTAAGTGGACTCGCTAGTGTGACTTAACAACCTGCGGAGAGCCGAAGAAGGAGTCGAGGATGACAGCTTCCATCACACGCGCAGCAGTGGTCGGCGGCGGCTATATGGGCGGCGGAATCGCAGCCACCATCGCCGGGGCCGGGATCCCCTGCACACTCATCGACGTGGACCTGACGACAGCCCGACGCCGCACCGATGAACTCATCGGCGAAACCGCGAACTGGGCCGCCGATGGACTGCTCGATCAGGCGGAGGTCGACGCGGTCGCCACGCACCTGAGCGCAGGCACTGACATCGAGGAGTCAGTTGCCGCGGTCGACCTCGTCATCGAGGCTGTGCCGGAGGTCCTCGCACTCAAGCACACCACTCTTGCTCGGATCTCTGCCGCCGCAACCCCTGAGTGCCTCATCGCATCGAACACGTCGACGCTCCCCATCGGCACCCTCGCGGAATCAGTCGAGCACCCCGAGCGCTTCCTCGGCTGCCACTGGATGAACCCATCGCGGCTGATCCCGGGAGTGGAGATCATCCCCTGGACGGGGACGGCAGAGGAGGCCGTGCACGTCGCGTCAGAGTTCCACACACAGGTGGGCAAGCGCCCCACGACGATCGGCGACGTTCCCGGCTTCATCGCGAATCGCCTGCAGCACGCCCTTTTCGCAGAGGCCCTCAAACTCGTCGACGAGGGTGTGGCAACTCCAGAGACCGTCGACGAGGTGTCCCGGAACTCCTTCGGCTACCGCCTCGCCGCCTTCGGCCCGTTCGAGGTCGCGGACATGGCGGGGCTCGACGTCTACCAGTCGTGCCTCGAGGTCGAGACCGAGCACTACGGCGATCGCTTCGCCTCCACTCCCCTGCTGGAGGACCAGGTGTCCGCGGGATCATTGGGCCTGAAGAACGGTCGAGGCATCACCCCGCTCGCCTCACACGATCCTGAGGTCGTGGGAGCGATCCGCAATCGCTACTTCCGCGGCCTCACCTCCCTGCTCGAATCAGTCGAGGGGCTCGAAGGCCTCCGCCACCCACGCCACGACCGCTGACCTTCCCAATCGCCAGGAGTCACGATGTCCACCACTGAACAGCCCGGGTACCTCTCCCCCGACGCCTTCAGCCTGAAGGGCAGGCACATCCTCGTCACGGGTGCTGGCCGGGGCCTCGGACAATCAATGGCACTCACCGCCGCCGCGTTCGGCGCGCAGGTGACCGCCGTCGCCCGGTCCGCCGATCAGTTGCAGACCACCGCCGACGCCGCCGTAGACCTGCCGGGGTCCGTCCGCAGCGTGCCCGCAGACGTCTCGGACCTCGCAGGTCTCGAGGGCCTCGCAGAGGACGCATACGCACACGCGCCGGTCTACGGCGTGATCCACGCGGCCGGCGTGCAGCGCCGCTTGGATGCCGTCGACGTCACCCCGGAGCTGTGGCGCGAGGTGCTCACCCTCAATCTGGATGCACCGTTCTTCTTGAGCCAGGCGATCGCGAAGCGTCAGATCGCCGCCGCCACCCCGGGCTCACACATCTTCATCGGCTCGCTCAACAGCAGCATCGGCCTGCCGCGCAACGTCCCGTACGTCGCGTCGAAGACCGGACTGCTCGGTGTGACGAGGGCACTGTCGACCGAGTGGTCCTCGTACAGTATCCGCGCGAACGCGATCGGTCCCGGCTACTACCGGACCGCACTTACAGAGGGCCTCCTCAGCTCACAAGCGGACCATGACCGTCTTATGGCCCGCATCCCCATGCGGCGTTTCGGCCTGCCCGAAGAGCTCGGAGGCGCCATCGCCTTCCTGCTGTCCGACGCCTCAGCGTATGTCTCAGGACAGATCCTCAACGTCGACGGCGGCTGGCTGAGCTCCTGACCGCGTCTCCCTCGGTGACACCGCCGCACACCGCGACGCGAGCCGTGATAGGAAGAAAAGTCCGGGTGTGACCTCAGAGGCGAGGTCACGGTATCCCGTGGCCCCGGCCCCTTCTACTCGCAAGTGAGCTGACCGTGGATCCCCACCACTTGACCCGGCTGCGTCTTGGCACCTTGGCCTTCGCTCTGTTCGTCGTCGGCACGAACGCCTTCGTCGTCGCCGGGGTTCTTCCTGCGATCGGCGAATCGCTCAGCGTGACGCCCACCCTCGTCAGCTATGCGATCAGCGCCTACGCGGTTCTCGTCGCGGTCCTGGCCCCCGTCTTCTCGACGCTGCTCGCCCATGTGCCGCCGGAGCGCGTCATGGCGGCAGGGATGGTCGTGTTCGCAGTGGGCACGGGCGCATCGGCCATCGCACCGAACTATCCCGTCTTCTTCTTCGCCCGCGCAGTCGCGGGCATCGGCGCAGCCGGCCTCGTCCCCCTCGCCACGGCCATCGCGCCGCGTCTGGCCGAACCGGGCAAGCAGGGACGAGCCATGGCGGTCGTCGCGCTGGGGTTCACGATGGCAGTGGCCCTGGGATCCCCCGTCGGAACCGGTCTGGCGGAGATCACGAACTGGCGAGTGTCGATCGGTGGTCTCGCGGTGCTCGGCGCCGTTCTGGGACTTGCGATCGCGCCCCTCCTGCGTGACGTGCCGCGGAATCCGAGGGTCTCCCTCGCCGAACGTCTGGGCGTACTCACCGATCCACGCGTCATCATGGGCGTCATCGCCATCATGATGATGATCATGTCGTTCAACCTCATCTACGTCTTCAGCAGTGAGGTCACGCTCAGCGTGACCGGCGGCGACGGCGCGATTCTTGCAGTCCTGCTGCTGGTGTTCGGCCTCTCCGGCGCAGTGGGAAACCAGCTCGGCGGCTGGCTGATCGACACGTGGGGCGATGTCATGACGATGCGGGTAGCGCTCGTCATCGAGATCGGCGCGTTCCTTCTCATGCTCATCACCCTCGACTCGCTGGCGGGCACGGCGATGGTCTTCGCGCTCTGGGGCGCCTCCGGGTTCTCCTCCGTCGTCGCCCTGCAGCACCGCCTCGCCTCGCTCCGGCCCATGCACTCCGGGATCATCCTGTCCTGGTATTCGACCGGCATGTACGTCGGCATCTCACTGGCGCCCGTCATCGGCGCGGCCGTGCTGCTGGGCCAGGGGCCCGCGGGCCTGGCGGTGGCCGCTGCGATCGCCGCTGCCATCGCGCTCCTCATGACGGTGCCGGTGCGCGGACGGGCGTAGGCCGGGAACACCGGCTTGACGTTCACTTAACGAACGTTCACACTCTTTTCTGGAAGTGATATCTGCAGGAACACTATTACCGTCACGACATAGATGTAGTGACGGGTTCCACGACCGACAGGATCAGAGACGCGATGAAGCCCTCACGAATCTCACCTCGCACGACTCGCACGATCGCAGCAGCCGCAGTCCTCGCGGTCACAGTGTCCGGATGCGCCGGCGGCGCAGGAGGCGGCACGAGCGGCGGCGGAGGAGGCGGCGGTACCGGCTACGAGTACGGCGCCTCACCGGAAGAGATCAAGGCCGCCTTCGCAGACGTCGATCCCCTCACGATCACGTACCAGCCCTCCGCTCAGTCCTCCGAGGGCATCGACGCGTACCGCGCGACGGCCTTCATCGAGAATCTCGAGACGCTGTCCGATGGGAAGATCACCGTCGAGACGACATACGGCCAGGGCATCGCGGGCTATGACGAGCTGCCGGACGCGCTGGTGGACGGACGCGTCGACGTCGCGTACATGCTGCCCATCTACATGCCGGACCAGTTCCCGGTCTTCCACGCGTGGGTCGGCGGAACGACACTGACGGGCACCTCTCCGCTAGTCGACGAGCTGGCGGCCAGCGCCGCGATCGGCCAGCTGACGTGGGAGGACGAGAACCTCCTGAACGAGTTCCGCGACCAGGGCATCGAGCCGCTCACGCCCTTCAACTCCGCCGGGGCCATCATGGGCTTCTGCGGTGAGGAGCACGTCGACGCAGGAGACTGGGCCGGCGGACAGGTGCGGGCCTCGTCCCAGGCGCAGAGCACTCAGCTGAACGCGCTGGACGCCTCCCCCGTGTCGCTCGAGTACACGGAGACGTTCGAGGCGCTGCAGCGCGGCACGATCGACTGCACGATGTCGGCAGCACTTGCAGCAGAGACCGCCGGGGTACTGGAGGTGGCACCGCACGTCACCTACACGACGGACGTGACGTTCGCCCGCGGCCCGGGCGGCGTCTACGCCGGCAGCGCATGGGAATCGTGGCCGCTCGCCGTCCAGCAGCTGATCTTCGACTCGATGGAGGACGAGTTCACGCAGGCGCGTCGCGGTGACCTCGATGCGAACTACGTCACCGCGGAGCAGATCCGCGAGCAGGGCGGGTCCTTCTCGGAGATGGACCCCGAGGCGCAGTCTGCGCTGCTCGACGCATCACAGGGGATCGTGCAGGACGCGGCCGCTGAGGGCCACCTGCCCGAAGGCACTGCAGACGCGATCCCCGCAGCGGTCGAGGAATGGCGCGGGACCGTCGAGGAGCTCGGCTACGAGGACCAGGGCACCTTCGCGGACTACGACGAGTGGTACCCGATGGACGACGAGGAGTACCTGGCGCCCGTGGGTTCGACCTACTTCGAAGAGGTCATGCTCCCCCACCGTCCCAGCTGATCGACCGGTGCGCGGGCACCTCGGAGGGCGAGCACCTCTGTCTGCGGGTACCTGAGCACGGGGATGCGTGGGTAGCATCGGAGCATGCACTCACTGTGGAGCCTCCAGCACCCCACAGATCCGGCGATGACGTGCAATATCCATCGCCGGGTCACGGGCGGCGACCTCACCGAGGCCGCCGCCCTGCTGGCTCAGCTTGCGAGCGGTGACGACACCCTCTGGCCCACGTGGCGGTGGCCCGCGCTGATCCTGGACAACGGCCTCGAGGTCGACAGTCTGGGCGGCCACGGATCCGTCCGCTATCGGGTGGCCGACGTGGAATCCCACCGCGTGCGGTTCGTCTTCACCAGCGCGGGCCCCTTCGAGGGCGAGCACACCTTCCTCATCGCGCAGGCGGAGCCCGGGTACGTGGAGTGGATGCACCACCTGGACATCACGTCGTCGCTGCCCCCGCGCGTGATGGACCTGGTCGTCCGTCTGCATGACGGGCTGCTGGAGGATCTCTTCGACAACGCGCAGGCGCGCATGGCCGGGCGGGATGTCCGCCCGCGCCCCTTCACTCCCGGATACTCCGTGCTCCAGCGGGCCTACCGCCTGCTCGAGCGGGAGAGGTGAGTCGGCTCCTGTGTCCGGCGTCACTGCTAGCATCGGGAGCACGCGCTGTTCTGGCAGAGGCAACCATCTGATGTCGTCGAGAGGGCACTGTGGACACTGACGTCGCATATCTGGAGATTTCCGCACTCGCAGAGCTGATCCGCTCGCGTCAGGTCACGTCGACGGAGGTGACGACGGCACTCCTGGAGCGGATCGAGACGCTCGATCCCCGCCTGCAGTCGTATGCGACCGTGACATCCGAGCGCGCTCTGTCCGACGCCGCCGCAGCAGATGCTGAGATCGCCCGCGGTCACTACCGCGGCCCCCTCCACGGCGTGCCGATCGCGCTGAAGGACCTCGTCCACACAGAGGGCATCACCACGACGGCTGGCATGACGATCCACGGTGACTTCGTGCCGGACCAGGACGGCACGATCGCGACCCGGCTGCGCGCCGCCGGTTCGGTCCTGCTGGGCAAGGTCCGCATGACAGAGGGGGCGTTCTCCGCTCACCACCCGGATCTGCCCACTCCGGTGAACCCGTGGGAAGAGGGCACCTGGTCCGGGGTGTCCTCGAGCGGGTCCGGCGTCTCCGTCGCCGCAGGTATGGCCTTCGGCGCCATCGGTTCAGACACCGGCGGTTCCATCCGGCTGCCGTCCGGCGCGAACGGCGTGACCGGAATGAAGCCCACCTGGGGACGGGTGAGCCGCGCGGGGATCTTCGACCTCGCGCCCAGCCTGGACCACCTCGGGCCCATGACGCGCAGCGCGCGGGACGCGGCCATCATGCTGTCCGCCATCGCCGGGTGGGACCCGGCGGACCCCACCACCTCGCCGCAGCCCGTCCCGGACTATGCGGATCAGCTGCGCCTCGACCGGCCACCCGTCATCGGCGTCGACCGCGAGCTGAACTCGCGGTTCGACCCGGAGACGCAGTCGATGCTCGTGTCCGTCGAGTACGTGCTGCGCGACCTGGGCTGGCGGATCGTCGACGTCGACGCCCCGGACTTCCTCACCGTCGCCGCCGACTGGTCCGCGATGTGCGGTGCGGAGACCGCTCTCGTCCACGACGCGACGTACCCGTCGCGCAAGGACGAGTACGGACCCGTCCTGGGCGGTCTCATCGAGCTGGGCCGCTCACTCAGCGCCGTGGATCTGGAGCGGATGTCGCAGCGCCGCCGGCATTTCACCGGCGCGATGAACCGCCTGATGGAGGACATCGACATCTTCCTGCTGCCGTCCATCGGGAAAGCCTCACCGACCATCGCAGAGCTGGAGGGCCTGTCCGCCGGAACGGAACTGTTCGAGCAGGTCACGGGTCCTACTGCCCCCATCGACATGTGCGGACTGCCCGCGCTCACCCTGCCGTCCGGCTTCACGGTCCGGGACACTCCGCTGGGAGTCCAGTTCGTGGGCCCCGCTTTCGCCGAGGCCGCACTCTTCGCCGCGGGAGACGCCTACCAGCGGGCCACCGACCATCACCTCCGTCGCCCACCGGTGTGAGGGTCCGGCCTCCCTGTACGGCTCACTGCCGCCCGATGAAGTAGTCGAAGTCGGCTGATTCGACTTCCCCGGAGGCGAACCGCGAGGGTCGGAAATCGGCAAGCAGCTCCGACTCTGTGCCCTCCAGCTCCTCAGCGGTGAGCCTGCCGAACAGCGGGCCCAGCGTCATGCCGGAGTGCGTGACGACCGCATACACCTTCCGCGCGTCGTCCAGGAACCCGACGATCGAGTGCCCGTCCTCGGGGAAGCTGCGGCCGGAGTAGATGACGCGCTCCATCGGCACCTTCTGCCCGAACAGCCTCTCCAGCTCCTCCTCCATCACGGCGGAGACCTCCGCGAGCATCTGCGGGTCCTCCCCCTCGTCGACCCGCTGCTCGACGCGGGCGACCTGCACCCACATCCGGCCGTCGTGACGCGGGCGGACGTTCACCCGGTCGGAGATGATGAGCCGCTGGAGCGGCACGTCGACCGGCTCGGTGAGGCCCAGCAGGCTGTGCGTGCGGGTGGACTGCTCGGCCAGGTCGGCGACGGGCACGAACATGCCCGAGGCCGCGGCCAGTTCCCGCGACCACGCACCGGTGGCGACGACCACGGAGTCGGCTACGACCTCGGCGCCGTCTGCCAGGACCACACGAGCACCGGAGTCATCGGAATCGATGCGGACGACCTCGGCGATCTGCGGCTCCACTCCGCGCTCCGCGAGCGCACGCAGCAGCTCCTGGCCCAGCACATCGTTGTCGAGCCAGGCCTCCTCCGGGTACAGCAGTGCCGACTCCAGCTCGTCCGGCCACTGCACAGCAGGCTCGATCTGCCGCAGCCGCGCCAGATCGACGGTCTCGACCGGATACCCCATGCTGTCTGCGTCAGCGACGCGCTTCGCGTACGTCTCCGGACGGGTCTCCCCGAAGTCGACCAGCAGATTGCCCGACGGGTGGAACCAGGTCCGATCCGACTGCAGGTCTGCCTGCAGGCGCTTGTGCTCCTCGAGGCCCTCGCGGTTGATGCGGTAGTAGGACTCCGGGAACTTGTTGTTCGCGTTCAGCCACGCGAACGACCGGTGACTGGCCCCGGCGAAGGGCGCCTGCTTCTCCAGCAGCACCACCTCGTGGCCGCGCAGCGACAGGGAGTGCGCGGCGGTCAGTCCCAGGATGCCCGCTCCGATGACGATAGCCTTCATGCCTGCTCACTTTCCGGAGCGCCGATGACACGAAATGACGCTCGATAACGGAAGATTACGCTGGGTTCTTGTGCCGACCGCAGGCGATCCTACCGTCGACGTCATGACGACCACAGCGATCACCCAGTCCGCCGTCCCCCAGATCACAGGCGACGAGCGCGCCGCTCGCCTCACAGAAGCCGGAAGTGCGTGGGCCGAACGCATCGATGCCGATCGGTCGAACTCGCACCTGACCTACGGAGTCGAAGGTGCCGGCGCCGGTTCCGTGGCTACGACAGTGCGCGCCGGCAAGCACTCCTTCGTCGTCGACGAGCCCGCAGCGCTGGCCGGTGATGACGCCGGGACGAGTCCGGTCGAGTACGCTCTCGGCGCGTTGGCCGGCTGCCAGGTCGTCGTCTACCGCCTGTACGCGCAGCAGCTCGGCATTCCCTTCGACGACATCGTCATCAGGGCCGAGGCCGATCTGGACGCGGCGCGACTGTTCGGCGCCGACGAGTCCGTGCGCGCCGGGTTCTCCGAGGTGCGGCTCGACATCGAACTGTCCGGACCGGAATCGAACGAGCGCTACGACGAGCTGCGCGAGGCCGTCGATGCCCATTGCCCGGTGCTCGACATCTTCCAGAATCCGACCCCGGTCAAGACCACCGTCACCCGCGCCTGATCACTGCCGGGGCGGGAATCGCCGCTCTCGGGCTTGTCCTTCAGCTGCCCTGATCGGTCGCGACCGATCAGGGCAGCACCGCGTAGATCTCGCGCAGATACTGCTCGCTCCGTGCGGAGCCCACGATCCCCGGCCCCATCTTGTTCATCATGTAGGAGATGGTCATCCGACGGTCGAGGTCCATGATGATGACGGACCCGCCCCATCCTCCCCAGTAGCAGATCCGGCCCTCCGGCAAGGATGGCATCGCCTCGGCATCGGCGAGCGCGAAGCCCATGCCGCGGCGTATCGGAACGCTGAGGACGAGGTCCGGGCCGGTGGCCTGCACCTCGAACACCTGCTCGATCGTGTCCGGTGACAGCAGGCGCACACCGTCGACTTCTCCTCCGAGGGAGATCGCAGAGAGCATGCGGGCGACCGAACGGGCGTTGCCGTGGCCGTTCGTGGCCCCCATATCGGCGTTGCGCCACGCCGCCGTGTTTGCCGCTGACGCGTGTGCCACCGGCTGAGTGAAGGTTCTGATCATCGGGTGGTCCGCAGGAATGGAGGGATCCATCTGTAGTGGGGGCGGGGGAACGACGTCGGAGATCCGACCCCAGTCCTCCTCACGGGCTCCGATCTGGAAGTCAGCGCCCAGCGGACCGGCGATCTCGTCATCGACGAACTGCTTGAACGTCAAGCCAGTGGTGCGTCGAACGACCTCACCGATGAGGTGCCCCTGGTTCTGGGCGTGGTATCCGCCTGCACTTCCCGGCTTCCACCACGGCGCCTGCGCGGCCAGCACTGCCGTCGACTTCTCCCAGTCGTACATGTCCTCGAGGGTGAAGGGCGCGTCCCAACCGGAGACGCCGGAGGTGTGGGCCAAGAGGTGTCGCACCTCGATATCCGCCTTCCCATTGGCGGAGAACTCCGGCCAGTACGCAGCCACTGGGGCATGGAGATCGATCTCCCCCTGATCCGCGAGCATGAGTGCAGCCAGATAGGTGACGGTCTTCGTCGTCGACCACACGTTCACGATGGTGTCGCTCGTCCACGGGACGGTGCGATCGGCGTCGCGGTAGCCGCCCCACAGGTCGACGACGTTCTCTCCATCCAGATTGATCACAAGAGAACCGCCGAGGTCCTCCCCCGTCTCGAGGTTCGCTTCGAACGCGGAGCGGAGTCCTTCGAACTGGTCCGTGCTCGTGCCGTGGACTGTTGACTGCATTGTGGCGCCTCCTCTGCGCGAGGCCCCGTTGCCTCACATGAACGAGAGTCTAATCGGGTGGCCGGAAACGCCGCCGCCATCAGATACCGACGAACACGATGACACTGCGGCGAGAGCTGCGAGCCATCCCGATCACAGCGAGACGACTACGGTTGGGACGGACTGTCAGCGCTGTCGGACGAAGTTCCCGAACGAGCCCGGCCTTGAGCAGAGGAGCATGGATGGGACGCGCGATGCAGGTGAGCGACCACGTGGACATCGCTCTGGACGCCGAATCGATCTGGAGGCAGGTCGCCGATCCGGCGCAGATGCCGCGGTGGAGTCCGGAGAACACCGGCGCGACAGTCCCGGAGGAGCACCGCCCGATGCGGGCTGGTGAGACCTTCGAGGGCACCAACCTCCGCGGTCGTGCCCGGTGGGTGACGGAATCCGTCGTGACCTCGTCCGTCCCCGGGCGCCGTTTCGCGTTCCACGTGCGCAGGATCGGCGTGCGGAGGCCGCAGGTGGGCGGCAGCATCGCGACCTGGGTCTACGACTTCGACGAGATCCCCGGCGGCACCCGTGTCACAGAGACGTGGATCGATGGTCGCGTCGCGTGGCCGAACTGGGTGGCAGCCCTCTTCGATCGTGTCGCCACCGGCGGGACGACCTTCGCGGACTTCCAGCGGGGGAACATCAGGCGCACGCTCAGCACGATGCAGTCGGAGCTGGAGGAGAACGGGAAGCCGTAGTCGCCACACCTCTCCCCCTCGCACAAGGTAGCTTGGTCTTCAGACACCCGTTGCAGAGTGGCACGGAGGAGTGGCATGGACACCATGCCCACCAGTCGCACGAAAGCGCGGCTTCACCGCCCGGATGCTCGACGTCATCGAGCGGGCGGGCAATCGCATCCCGCACCCGTTCTGGCTGTTCCTGATCCTCGGCCTGGTCGTCCTGGTGCTGAGTCTCGTGCTGTCGGCACTCGGGGTCAGCGTTCGCTCGCCCACCAGCGAGGGGACGATCGAGGTCGTCAATCTGCTGTCGGTGGAGGGCATCCGGCAGATCGTGTCCGAGGCGACCACCAACTTCACCGCGTTCCCACCGCTGGGCATCGTACTCGTGGTCATGATGGGCGTCGCCGTGGCCGAAGGCAGCGGGCTGATCTCCGCGGCGGTGCGCAGGGTCGTCTCCTCGGTCTCCGGCCGGTGGCTCACCTTCGCCGTCGCCCTCACCGGGATCGCCGGCTCCGTCGCCTCCGACGCCGTCATCATCGTCCTCCCGCCGCTGGCCGCGATGGCCTTCCTCGCCATCGGCCGCAGCCCGCTGCTCGGCATCGTCCTGGCCTTCGCGAGCGTCGACGCGGGCTTCAATGCGTCCCTCGTCATCACTGCGGCAGAACCCCTCTACGCCGGCATCAGCACGAGCGCCGCCCAGCTGGTGGATCCCGAGTACGTGGTCTCGCCGCTGTCGAACATCTACTTCACGGTGCCGTCGTCGATCTTCCTGGCCGCGCTCATCACGTGGGTCATGGAGAAGTGGGTGGCGCCGCGGGTCGAGGGGCTGGAGCTGGACGGGCCTCGGGCACCGGGGAACCGCAGGAAGTCCTCGGTCGGAACCGCCGGCCGCACGGCTGCCGCCGGTTCGGCAGAGCGCACGGACGACGCTGCAGACTCCGCCGAACGAGCGGACGAGGAATCCATGGACCTGAGCTCCGCAGAGAAGCGCGGAGTCCGCAATGCGCTCATCGCGCTGCTCGCCTTCCTGTCGCTGGTGGCCGGGGCGGTCGCCATCCCGGGCTCGCCCCTGCGCGGCGAGGACGGCGGGATCCTCACGGGCCCCGCACTCATGCACGTCTCCATACTCATCGCGATCATGTTCGTCGTGCTCGGCGTGGCATACGGGGCGACCGTCGGCACCGTCACGTGGGCGAAGCTGCCGGAGTTCATGGTGAACGGGATGAAGGACGTCGCCCCCGTCCTGGTCCTGTTCTTCGTCGCCGCCCAGTTCATCGCCTGGTTCGAATGGTCCAACATCGGTGCCGTCCTGGCCGTCACCGGAGCGGACCTCGTCGAAGCGCTGGGAGTCGCCACGCCGCTGCTCTTCATCGGCGTCATCCTCATGACGTTCCTGCTGAACCTGTTCATCACCAGCGGTTCAGCGCAGTGGACGCTCATGGCGCCGGTCATAGTGCCGGCGATGATGCTGCTGAATGTGAACCCAGAGGTGAGCCAGGTGCTCTTCCGCATCGGCGACTCGGGCTCGCACCTCATCACGCCGCTCAACGTGTACTTCGCTCTCATGCTGACCTACCTCCAGCGGTATCGCAGAGACGCCGGCATCGGCACGCTCGTGTCGATGACACTGCCGGTCTGCATCGCCGTGCTCATAGGGTGGACCGCGTTCTTCCTGCTCTGGTACGCGATCGGCATCCCACTGGGCCCCGGAGCCCCCGTCCGGTGACGGAAGCATGATCCGGTGACAGACGCAAACGGGTCACAGATCAGGTGCGGGAGGTGACGACGGCTGCCCCGGTGAGCAGAACGGCCATGACGGCGGCCATCATCGGGTAGCCATCCAGCGCACCGGCGACTGCGGGTCCCGCCACGGGGGCGAAGGCTCCGACGAACGTCATCGGTGCAGTGAAGACGCCGTTGATCGTTCCGAAGTCCTGGGTACCCCACCGATCCGACACCGCTGTCGCCTGGAGCAGAGTGTGACATCCGCGCACTGCACCGGCCATCACGGCGACGGCGATCAGCAGCCAGGCGGGTCCGGGCAGCAGTGCCAGCGCCCAGAGCCCGGCCGCACCCGCGGCGAAGATCACGACCGTTCGCGCCCTTGCACTGGTCACCCGCGCGAACTGCGGGTATCCCACGCGTCCGACGACCTGGCCGGCACCGATCAGTCCCAGCGCCAGGGCGGCGGTGCTGTACGACATGCCGCGCTCCAGGAACATCGGGATGATGTTGATGGTGACGGCGAAGAGGGTGAAGGTCGCGATCGCCATCGTGATCTGCAGGGTGATGAACTGCCGCGACCTGGTCACCGTGCGGATGGTCGCAGTCGGATTCTCCTCCGAGCGCGATGTGGGGGTATCGGTCCACCGGCTGTTGAGGAAGAGCGCGTGCAGGGGCACCGTGGTGACAGCCAGGATGCCGGCGATCACGAGGTAGCTCGTCCGCCAGCCGAACTGGTCGACCAGATAGGCGACCAGTGGCGCGAACACCGTCGAAGCCAGTCCTCCGACCAGCGTCACCGTCGTCAGCGGGCCGACCCTGCGCGGCCCGTACCAGCGGGTGATGACCGCGAAGGCCGATGGATAGAGCACCGCGGACTGGGCGAAGCCGGCCACGACCCACGCGACGAAGAACATCACCAGATTCGGTGACCACGCGACCAGCAGCATCGCGCCGACCCCCACGAGGGAGCCGGTCGTCATGACGGCGCGCGGGCTCTGGCTGTCCAGGAGCCGACCCACCCGGATCCCTGCCAGCGCGGACACGATCAGTCCTGCGGACAGCGCCGCGGTGATGACGGTGTGGCTCCAACCGGTCTCCTCCGAGATCGGAGCGACCGCGACCGGCAGGGAGTAGTAGAGCAGCCCCCAGCTGACGACCTGTGCGGCGCACAGCGCGGGGAGCCCACCGCGAGGACGATCAGTCATGACAGTGATCGCGCGCCGGGCCTGAAGGTGGTCTCATCGCTCCAGTATGTCTGTGCCGGATGTCTGTGCCGATCGTGCGCGGGCGGAAGGCCGAATGCTGGAAGGCCGAATGCTCAGCAGCAGGTGGACGATGACGGCGCAGGTCCGCCGACCGTCACCAGCTGAGGCTCGTCAGACGCGTCGCAGGAAGCTCCGAAGTCGGCGCTGCACACGCCGGTCTCCGGAAGGTCCAGGTGCACAGCGTCCGCAGCCGCGCGGTCGCCTGCCAGTGCCGCTGCGATGGAGCGGACCTGTTCGTACCCGGTGGCCATCAGGAAGGTCGGCGCCCTGCCGTAGCTCTTCATCCCGACGATGTAGAAGCCCGGTTCGGGGTGGGACAGGACCTGTTCGCCGTGGGGTTCGACGCTGCCGCAGGAATGGAACTCCGGGTCGATGAGCGGCCCGAGCCGTCGCGGGGCCTCGACTGCGGGATCCATCTCGAGGCGAAGCTCGCTCAGGATCGACAGGTCGGGGCGGAAGCCGGTGGCGGGCACGAGCACGTCCACGGTCAGGTCTTCTGGACCGGCTGCTCCTGTCGCCAGGACGCGGAGCCGATCGCCGGTGGCTTCGAAACCTGAGATCACGAAGGAGGTGTGGACGTCGACAGCGCCGGATTCGACGAGCGTTCGCAGTCGGGATCCGAGCGCACCGCGTGCGGCGAGCTCGTCATCGGCCTCGCCGCCGTACGTGCGGGAGACGTCAGCAGAACGCACCGCCCAGCTGATCCGGGTCTCGGGAACATCTTCAGCAAGCTCAGCCAGGTCGAGCAGTGTGTTCGCCGCCGAATGCCCGGCCCCGACCACCAGGACGTGACGGCCCGCGAACCGTTCGCGGTCGGTGCCGTTGACCGCGGGCAGGGGCTGAGCGATGAGTCCCTGCGCCGCGGCACGGTGCTCTCCGGGGGCTGGCAGACCCGACCGCCCCAGTGGGTTCGGCTGTGACCAGGTGCCGGACGCGTCGATCACGCTGCGAGCGTGTACGTCCTCGTGCGAGCCATCGGGACGGGCGATGCGCACGAGGAGCGGGGTGGCATCGCGGTTCGCACTGCGAGTCTTGTCGATGCCCTCCCGGGAGACTGCGACGACGCGCGAGTCGGTGCGGATGACATCATGCAGTCCCTCTGCCAGCGGGACCAGGTAGCCATCGACCAGTTCGTGGCCGGTGGGCAGGACGTTCAGGTCCGGCTCCTGCCAGCCGCCCGCCTCCAGCAGGCGCCTGGCGGCCTCGTCGATGTTGTAGCGCCACGGCGAGAACAGCCGCGTGTGTCCCCACGTGCGGATCGCGGCCGCCACGGAGTCTCCGGCTTCGAGCACCATCGGGATGAGTCCGCGTTCACGGACGTGTGCGGCTGCGGCGAGCCCGACGGGGCCGGCACCGATGATGACGACGGGCAGATCGTGGGTGTCGGCGGCGCTGTCCTGCATGTCTTGTCTCCTGGAGTCAGTCGTGTGGTGAAGTCGGTGGTGGCCGAATCAGCGGCTCGTCAGGTGGATGAGCCGGTCAGCTGGTCGCTGTCGGCTCCAACTCGCCGATCAGCTGTTGGATACGGGCCTTGATGTCGTCGCGGACCCGCCGGACGTCGTCGAGCCCCTTGCCTGCAGGATCGGCCAGTTCCCAGTCCTCGTAGCGCTTACCGGGGAAGATCGGGCAGGCGTCCCCGCAGCCCATCGTGATGACGACGTCGGAATCCTGCACCGCCTCGGTGGTGAGGACCTTCGGCGAGCTCGCCGTGATGTCGATGCCCTCCTCGGCCATCGCCTCGACCGCCACCGGATTGATCTGGTCGGCCGGTTCGGATCCCGCGGAGCGAACCTCGATCCGTCCTTCGGACAGGTGGCGCAGGTAGCCGGCTGCCATCTGCGAACGCCCCGCATTGTGGACACAGACGAAGAGGACGCTGGGCTTGGGTGCAGAAGTCATGGGGGGTCTTCCAATCAGGGGTGGGATCAACTGGTGCGGAGCTCCGCCTGCAGGTCACGGACGCGGGCGTCGATGTCGTCACGGACCAAGCGCATCCGCTCGACTCCTTCGATGCCGCGCTGGGATGGCTCATCAGTCGTCCAGGTCTCGACCGCGGCCGTCATTCCCGCGACCGGTTCAACGCGTGCGTCCTGCCCGATCACGATGACCCGGTCAACGCGACGCAAGAGCTCCGGGTCGATCGGTTTGGGCTGCTCACCCGCCATGTCGGCACCTGACTCTGCGACCGCTTCCGCGGAGAGACTGTTGAGAGAGCCGCCCGGCGCGGTGCCTGCCGAGTGGACCTCGATCGCACCCCCGGCGCGGTGGCGCAGCAGGGCAGCGGCCATCTGGGACTTGCCGCCGTTCTTGACGCAGACGAACAGCACACTCGGCCTGCCGGTCATGATCGCACCCCCGCGCCTGAACGGGTCGGGACAGTCGGGTCATCGCGGAAGAGCCTGGGCCCGAGCCAGAGGGCGACATAGACGAGGCCGACGAGCACGGGGACTTCGATCAACGGGCCGACGACTCCCGCCAGCGCCTGGCCCGAGGTGATTCCGAAGGTCCCGATCGACACCGCGATGGCCAGTTCGAAGTTGTTGCCCGAGGCGGTGAAGGCCACGCTGGTCGACTTCGCGTAGTTCAGCCCCACAGCTTTCGAGGCGAACAGGCTGATTGCGAACATGAGCACGAAGTACAGCAGCAGCGGCACCGCCATGCGGGCCACGTCCCAGGGCTGCGAGGTGATCGCCTCCCCCTGCATGGCGAACAGCAGAACGATCGTGAACAGCAGTCCGTACATCGCCCACGGGCCGATCGTCGGCAGGAACGACTCTTCGTACCACTGGCGGCCCTTGGCCTTCTCCCCCAGCGTGCGCGTGAGGAAGCCCGCCAGGAGGGGGATGCCGAGGAAGACGAGCACCGATGCCACGATCGCCCACACGGAGAACTGCGCCGAGGTCGTCTCCAGTCCCAGCCAGGACGGCAGCACCTGGAGATAGAACCAGCCGAGCGCACCGAAGGCCACGACCTGGAAGACGGAATTGATGGCCACCAGTACCGCAGCAGCCTCACGGTCACCGCAGGCCAGGTCGTTCCAGATGAACACCATCGCGATGCAGCGGGCCAGGCCGACGATGATCAGTCCGGTGCGGAACTCCGGCAGATCGGGCAGGAACACCCAGGCCAGCGTGAACATGAAGGCCGGGCCGACGATCCAGTTGAGGAACAGCGACAGGACCAGCAGCTTCCGATCGCCCGTCACCCGGTGCATCTCGTCGTAGCGCACCTTCGCCAGCACGGGATACATCATGACCAGCAGGCCAACGGCGATCGGTACGGAGATTCCGCCGATCTTCACTGCGTCCAACGCCGTGTCGAGACCGGGCACGAACCGTCCCAGCAGCAGACCCACTGCCATTGCCGCCAGAATCCACACTGCCAGCCAACGGTCGAGGAACGACATCTCCTGCCCGACCGGGCGCGACGCTGTCTGCGCGACAGCCGATGCCGTAGTGCTCATCAGCACTCCACTCTCTAGATCGATGGACGTCTATGGGTGAGAGTATGCGCATGCATCGACGAACGTCAATGTATGGTGGAGCCATGAGTACTTCGGTGGAGAGCACAGAGCCGGGTGTCGACGTCGCATCCGAGTGCTGCACGCTGGACGCGGCGCCGCTCGGGGCGGACGATGCCGGTCGGGTCGCGCAGAAGCTCAAGGCCCTCGCGGATCCGACGCGCCTGCGGCTCCTGTCGCATGTCGCGGCCCAGGGGTGCGAAGCGGTGTGCGCCTGCGACCTGGTCGATGTGCTCGATATCAGTCAGCCCACGATCAGCCACCACATGAAGAAGCTGGTCGAGGCTGGACTGCTGACGCGAGAGCAGCGCGGCAAGTGGGCGCACTACACCGTGATCCGCGACGCCTTCGACGAGCTGCGCCGGTTCCTCGACCTGCGCTGAGGATCACCGCTCAGTCTCCGGCTATCGACCCAGTGATGACCCAGCACGATGCGGACCAGCTCAGTGGTCACCCCACGAAGAGGCGCTCGATGGCCGCTCTCGCCTACGGCCTGGGCTGGTTCGACCAGTCGCACTTCGTCCGCGACTTCCGCACCTTCACGGGCGAGACGCCCTGCGGTTACGCGAAGAGGGACCGTGACGGCAATGGCTGAGGGATCACCCCATGAGGATGCCCGCGACCACGTTCGCGACAATGTGGACCAGTGCGCCCGGCAGGAACGACCCCGTCACGTGCCGCAGGTGGCCCAGCACCCAGCCCACCACGAACTGCACCGGCAGGATCGGCCACAGTCGCATGTCGATCGCGAGCAGCGCGGCGTGGGGCACGAGGAACGCGAGGGCCTGCATCACGTTGCCCCAGGCGAAGCCCAGCCGGCGGATGAGCACGCCGGCCAGGAGGCCCCGGAAGAAGACCTCCTCCCCCAGCGCCCGTAGGACGAGGCCCACCACTGCGCCCAGGGATGTGAGCGAGGCGATGGCGACCCCCGGTGCGTCCCGGACATCTGCAGGGATGGCCCACGCCACGATGATCGCCACGATCAGGAGGGGGACGAAGAGGAGGATGCCGCGCCAGTAGTCGCGCGCCGTCCCGGTCGTCGCGCCCACTCGGCCCAATGCGTCGGCAGCGGCGCGGTCGTACCTGCGCATCTGGAAGAGGACGTAGATCGCCGCCGGCAGGCAGAACAGCACGACCTCGAGCATGGCCTCAGGCTACTCGTCCGCTGGGCGAGCGCCGGCCGCCGTCACACCTGGCAAGCCGCGTCCACTCTCCCGTCGGCACCGTCCTCCGCCGCCCGCATGACGCGCAGGACGTTGCGGGACGCGAGGGCCTCGAGGTCCTCTCGCGACCAGCCGCGGTCACCGAGAGCATGCAGCAGGTCCTGGTACCGGGAGACGTCTTCAAGCCCCGTCGGCAGGGTCGCCGTCCCGTCGTAGTCGCCGCCCAGGGCGATACGGGTGATGCCCACGGCCTCACGTGCGGCGTCGAGGTGGGCGACGACGTCCTCGAGCGTGGCCTGCGGCTCCGGGTGCGCGATCTCCCAGCCGGCCAGCCGTGCAGCGGCGGAGGGCGAGACCTCGACGTCGGTGTCGCCGTAGTCGAAGCCGGCGTGGTGTGCGGCATTGTGCGCCAGGACATCCTCGCAGCTCTGGCCCGGACGGGGTGCGGCGGCCATGCTGTACGGCCGGGTGAGGCTGTTCGCCCGGTGCGGATCGTCGATGCCGAGGTCGATCCGCGCCTGCGCCCGGTCCAGGATCCACTGCCGCACGTCGGAGGAGACGAATGCGGGGACGAAGGTGAGGCCGAGGACGGAATCGGTCGCAGCGATCCGCTCGAGGACACGGTCGGTGACGTTCCGCGGGTGCGGATTCACGGACTGGACCGATGAGTGGGTGAACAGAGTCGGCACGGTCGAGGCACCCAGCGCATCCAGCTGGGTGCGCTCGTTGGTGTGCGACAGGTCGATGATCATGCCCAATCGGTTCATCTCCCCGACCACCGCCAGACCCTCGACGGTGAGTCCGCGGGTCGAGCGGGCGCCAGGAGAACCGGGGGTGCCGTCGGCCTCGGCCTGCGCCTCCGCGGCTCCGGTCGCCGCCGTCGCCCAGGCGAGGTCGTCGTTGTGGGTGAGCGTCATATACCGGGCGCCCAGGTGGAACATCTGCCGCAGGACCGCGAGGGAATCCGCGATCGACTGGCCGCCCTCCAGACCGATGAGGCTGGCGATGCGACCAGCGGCGAGCGCGGAGTCGACGTCATCCGCCGTGCGTGCCGGCTGCAGGATCTCCGGGTACGCAGCGGTGAGGCGGTGGACCGCATCGATCTGCTGCAGCGTGGCGACGACCGCGTCCTCCTGGGGGATGGAGGACGGCACCCAGGCGGACCAGAACTGGGCGCCCACTCCGCCTCGGCGCATGCGCACCAGGTCGGTGTGCAGTTCCTCCCGGACCTGGTCCAACCGCTGCACGTCGTAGCCGGCCTTCTCCCGCAGGGCGAAGGGCAGATCGTTGTGGCAGTCGAGGACGGGTATCTGCGGAGTCGGTTCAGCCATTCATCGAGTGTAGGACGGCACCGGCCGGAACGCGTGCGGCCTCGCTGCGCCCCGCGCCGCGCACCGGTGTGAGGAAGCCGATCCCCTCCCGGCGCGACACCCACGCCCAGAGTCCTAGCGTGGTGAGCACCGTGATGGGGATCGAGATGAGCAGCATGCGCGGATCCACTGAGCCCTGTGCGACGGTCGCCGGCGCGAACGGGGACATGAGGAACAGCGTGAGGTTGTTCGCCGTGTGCACGACGATCGGCAGCTCGATCCCACCGGTCTTCCACGCGAGGAGGCCCATCGCCACCGCGAAGACGGCGATGTCGACCTGTCCCCAGACGTCGTACTCGTGGCCCAGGACGAACAGCGGCACCGGCAGGAGGATCCCCCACAGGGGCGAGCGCAGCCAGATGCCGCACACCTGCATCGGCAGGGCCCGGAAGACGTACTCCTCGGCCGCGCACTGCAGCGGCACGGCCACCACGACGATGAGCAGGATCGCGACGACCGCGCCGCGCTGCTGAGGCACGTCGAATGAGGCTCCGGAGAACACGACCGACGCGCCGTTCACCACAGCGAAGACCGGGATCACCACAGCGGCCGCCCGCAGCGCGAGCGACCACCGGAACCTGCCCGCCACAGAATGCAGCGAGCCTGCGGCAGCGCCTCGACGGCCACCCACGAACCGGTAGGCCCACAGCACCGCCGGCGTCATCACCGCGAGGGTCGCCAATCCCAGCGCCGTGTCCATCGGATTGCGGGGATCATCGAGCTCAGGGCTCGGGTCGGGCACCCCGGGGAGCAGCGAGACGAGGAGTCCTCCTACCAGCACGATGGCGAACAGGACCAGAGCGATCACGGCTGCAACGATCACGACCAGGAGAGGGCGCCACCAGCGTGCGGCCTCGGGCCGGAGTCGTGCGAGTCGGTGGTACGGCAGGAACAGTGGTGATGCGGTTGATGTCATACCCCCAGGCTTCCGTTCGCGGCGGGCCAGAGGATCGTGCGGAAGACTGAACCTGAGCCCTCATACGAAAGCACGATCCTGCCTGCCCGGCGCTATCCCTAGACTGATCGCGTGCCCACCGGTCCTGCCTCTCCTCCCACTGCGTCCCACCGCCGAGGCCGCGCGCTGCTCACCTCGCTCGCCTGCCTGCTGCTGGGTGCCGGCTGCTGGTTCATCAGTGCGGGGATCGCACTCGACGAGGCCGGAACTCCGGTCCCGCAGCACGTCTCCGCGGTCCTCGTCCTCGATGCACTCACAGGTATCGCGGCGGCGGTGTCGATCGGCCCGCTGCGACGCGCGGGGGCGTGGAACCTCGTCCTCATCCCGCTGAGTGTGCCCAGCAGCTGGGCACTGCCGGCCTTCATCGTCGCCGCTGTCCGGATCGGCCGGCTCCGCGACCTGCGCACCGACACCGCCGCCGTCGCACTCACCCTTGCAGCCTGGCTGATCTATTCGCTCGTGATGGTGCAGTTCGACGGATCGTTCGCGGACACGCTCGGTGTCGAAGCGCCGATCCTCGTCGTGATCACCGTCTCGCTCCTGCTGTGGGGCCGTGTCCGGTCGACACGGGCGGCTCTCATCGACTCCCTGCGCGCGCAGGCAGATGCGTCCCACCGCGAGCAGGCGGCGGAGGTCCAGCGCGTCCTGGCAGAGGAGCGCGTCGCGCTCGCCCGGGACATGCACGACGGGCTCTCCCATCACCTGTCCCTCATCTCGATGCACGCGGGGGCGCTCGCATACCGCGACGACCTGCCGCCGGACCGGGTCCGGGAGGTCGGACAGACTCTGCGCGATTCCGCCGCGTCCGCTCACGCCGATCTGCGTCAGCTGCTCCTCTCACTCCGCGAGCAGCCGGACGATGCCGACCCGACTCCCGGCCTGGATGCCGCGCCTCTGGCAGACGCGGCCTCGCTCGACGCCCTCATCGCACGCGAACGGGATCGTGGGGCAGACGTCTGCATCGTCTGGGAGCGGATCACCCTGACCGAACTCGAGCAGGCCCCGCGACCCCTCACCGTCGCACTCGAGCGCATCCTCGCGGAGTCGCTGGTCAATGCGCGGAAGCACGCACCGGGCGCGCCCGTCACCGTGACTCTTGCCCGCGACACGGGCAGGCGGAAGGACACCGCCGCCGAGGTCGTCCTCCGCGTGACGAACCCGCTCACCGCCCGCAGTGGCGGGCACACCGCCCTCAGTGCCCCGCTCCCCTCCCACAGCGGCGACCGCGGCGTCCTCAGGGACCAGCGCACCGCCTCGGCCGCGGTGGCCGCATCGGTCCCAGCAGCCGCATCGGTCCCGTTAGCCGCATCAGGCCCGGCCACTGCGCCGACCGGCACGCACCTCGGCCTCACCGGAGTCGAGGAGCGCGCCCGTCTACTGGGTGGATCCGCGCGGTGGGCGCACACCGCGGACGACTTCACGCTGGAGGTGAGACTCCCATGGCACCGCTGAACACAGCGCCTCCGACGGAATCGGTCCGCGTCCTCATCGTCGACGACGAGAGCCTCATGCGCTCGGGGCTGCGACTCATGGTCGACGGCACCGCCGGGATCACCGTCATCGGCGAGGCCGCCGACGGGCCCACGGCGCTCTCCCAGATCCGGGTGCTGGATCCCGATGTCGTCCTCATGGACATCCGCATGCCGGGGATGAGCGGCATCGAGGCGACCGTGGAACTCACCCGAGCGGGAGCGCGGGCGCGGGTGGTCGTGCTCACCGCCTTCGACGCCGACGGCTTCCTCGTCGAGGCTCTGCGCGCAGGAGCAGTGTCGTTCCTGCTCAAGGATTCGTCGCCGGAAGCCGTCGTCGACGCGATCCACGGTGCGGTGCAGGGCCACGCCCAGTTCTCTCCTGCTGTCCTGGACCGGTTGGTCCGCATCGCCTCGAGGGAGGAGGCCGGATCCTTCCCCGGCGGTTCACATCGGTCCGGGCCGGATGAGGCGGGCCGTGCTCATGACGGGACTACGACCCCTGCACGGGAATCAGAGGGGCCGTCCGCCCTCACTCCACGGGAGTGGGACGTCGGCCGGCTCGTCGCGCAGGGGCTGACGAATGCGGAGATCAGCGACGCCCTCGTCCTCAGCCTCCCGACGGTGAAGACCCACGTGAGCCATCTGTTCGACAAGCTGCTGGTGACGAACCGGGTGCAGCTCGCGATCAGGATCCTCGAGCACGACAGCTGACACTGCGCCTCAGGCGTCGTCGGAGTGCTGCCTGCGCACGTCGACGCGCGTCTTCTCCCGCTCACCGTCGAGGAACGCGTCGATCCGGGTCGCCGGATCGGCCTCTGCCGGGAGCGCGGCAGGCTGGTTCTCGCCCCGGTCGCCGTTGACCCGCGCACCACCGGTCTGCGCAGCCTTCGCGATCTGCGAGTCCAGGTCGTCGAAGTCGTCTGCCGTCTCGTCCAGCTCCTCGAGGAGCTTCGCGATGGATTCCGCGTGGGACTCCGCTTCCATGTTGAGATCCCGGAACTGCGCACCGATCGACTCGTCGCCCGCGGTGCGCGACACGATGTCGAGCACCCGCTCACCGACCTCACGCGTGCGCTCCGAATGATCGAGTGCGATGAGCTGAGCGTCGAGCGCGCGCAGGTGCTCGAGGTACTCGTGCATCGAGAGGACCCGGTCCGCGATCGATTCGAAAGCCTCCGCCAACCGGCTCAGGTACGCCTTGACCCGCACCGCCTCCGTACCGCTGCTCATCGCGTCGAGCTCCGTGCGGACTGTGACCAGTTCGACGAGGCGCACGCCCACGCTCGCGACCATCTCGTCCAGGTCCACCCGCGCCACATGGTCCGCGAGGATCGGGTGGGTCCACGCGCGGGTCGCCGCGATGCGGGTCGCGAGGGTGACTGCGAGGTGGAACAGCCGCTGCTCGTCCGTGTCCTGTGCGTTCTTCACACCGGGAACGAATCCCAGCGCGGTCGGGGTGACCCACCGCGCGGTGCGGGCGACCTCGCGGTCCTTGCGCGAGAGCCGCTTGGGGTCGCGCAGGTACTTCGTGCCGGTCACGGCACCGGTGGCTCCCGTTCCCGCTGCGAGTATGCCTGTGGCCGCGATCCCGCCGGCGAACGGATCACCGGCGAGCCATGAGACCCCGAAGGTCCCGAGTCCCACCACGCCGGTCGTCGCGGCGCCCGCCCCCGTCAGAGCACGGAAGAGGACGTTCGAGCGGATGAGGTTGCGGGTCTCCCCCGGAGTGCCGAGCACACGAGCGGGGTTCGTCTGCCGCGACGCCGGCAGCGCGTATCCACGCGCTTCCCACGCGCGGAGGACCGAATCCGTGACGGAATCAGGCACCAGGATGCGGTAGGCGGGCATGCGACCGGCGCACTGCTCTCGCCACAGCTTCTTCCACGGGTGACGTGCCATCGGTCCCTCCCTCGAACGCGGTGTCACCATGGTAATGAATCAGTCTGGATGATCGGTCGGAAGAGCCGTCTCTCCACGCAGCGCGGCGATGTCGATCTTCTTCATCTCCATGAGCCGGGCGTAGGCGCCCGGTCGTGCCATGAGGTCCTCGAGGTCGCGCGGGACGACCTGCCAGCTCACGCCGAACTCATCGCGGCACCATCCGCACTGCTCCGCGGACGGATCGGTCGACAGCACTGACCACAGTCGGTCGAGGTCGTCCTGCCCGTCGGCCCTCACCATCAGTGAGAAGCCCTCGGTGAAGGTGAAGGGCGGTTCCACCCCCGAATCCATCGCGGTGAGCCACTCGTCGGCCCGCGGGTCGTCGCTTCCGGGCCCGAGGCGGAAGTCGGAGTACATGGTGGAGCCCGCGGCAGCCGGCCCGGTCTGCTCGGGATAGGTGGCAACGGTGCCGACTTCGGAACCCGGGTAGAGGGAGGTGTAGGCGGCCACGGCCTCGGCGGCGCGGTTCTGAGCGGTCCCGCAGAACATCAGCGCCGGGACGAGGAACGGGCGCGCAGGGGCGTCCTGCTCGGTGAGGAAGAGCTGCCAGCTCACCCCGTATCGGTCCTCGATCCATGCGTAGCGCGCAGAGAAGGGATACTCGTCCAACGGCATCAGGGTGGTGGCACCGACCGCCAGGCGGTCGTGCACCTCGTCCAGGTATGCGTGCGGGTCGTCGGCGATCTGCGGGCTGAAGTGGAGCATGAAGCCGGCGGATGGATTCGGTCGGAAGGTGTCGTCGGCGTTGATGAGGGCGAGGGGACGTCCGTGGATCTCCAGGTCGATCGTCACCACCTCTCCGGCGAACGACTTCTGGAAGTCCTGCAGCCCTTCCGTCGGGTAGTGAGACCGCGCAGTCTCGCGTGCTTCCCGGAACGCGCTCGTGTAGAAGGCCGAGGCCTCCACTGCCGTGCGGTCATGCCAGATGTTCGGGACGATGGGGTCCATCCACCCAGTGTGCTCCTCGCCGGGCGTCGTGGGAAGAGTGCACGAGGCGCCTTGTCAGCGCGAGTACTGCCAGCGCGAGTCGTGTCAGCCCGTCAGGTCCGCGAGTGTCAGGGTGACGGCGACGCCCACGCGGTTGGGAGAGTCGAGCTTCGCCATGACCCTGTTGAGGTGGGTCTTCACCGTCGCTTCGCTCGAATACGTCGCCTCTGCGATCTCACGGTTGCCCAGGCCGCGGGTGACGAGCTCTGCCACCTCACGCTCCTTAGCGGTGAGCCCGGCCAGGAGTTCGCGTGCTTCGAAGCGGCGGGTGCTCTCCTGACGTCCCCGGTGCATGGCGATGAGCCGCGTCGTCGCCCGCGGAGACGCGAAGCCTTCGCCTCCGTGCACCGTGCGGATCGCCTCTGCAAGATCCTGCGGCGCGATCTCCTTGTGGATGAACCCCGCTGCGCCTGCTTCCAATGAGCGGAACAGGTTGTCGTCCGTGTCGAAGCTGGTGAGGGTGACGACTTTGGGGGCCCGCGGCATGTTCCGCATCCTGCCCGCTGCTTCGATCCCGTCCATCACCGGCATCTGGATGTCCATGAGGACGACATCCGGGAAGTGGCGAGTCACCTGATCAAGAGCTTCAGCTCCCGTTCCCGCATGGCCGACAACCTTGATGTCCTCCACGTAGGACAGGATATGGCCGAGCGCCGAGCAGACCAACGGGTCGTCATCGACGAGGAGGACACGGATCGGCTGCTCGGACGACATGCCACCACCCTAGAACAGGGGACGGACACAGCTCGTCGTGCATTCGCCTCGCGGACACGACTCGTTCGTACGCACACCGACTGCGGATCGCTCTCAGGCTTCGGGAGTCGGCGGCGCTCCCCGATCCGCGAACGGAGGCATCTGGACATCGACGACGAAGGCACTCCCGCGAGGACCCACCGCGGCCTGGCCACCGAGCATCCGCGCCCGCTCCTCGATGCCCGACACTCCCATGCCTCCTCCGGTGCCCGATAGGTCGACGCCGTGTCCTGCCGCGCGGGCCTCGCCTCCACGGTGCTGCACTCCGAGCGGGTTCGACACGACGATCCGTGCCCCGTCGTGAGCGCTCACCCGCACGTCGACGGTGACGGGAACTCCGGGCGCGTGCTTCATCGCGTTCGTCAGCGCCTCCTGCACGATGCGGTAGACCGCGCGATCCAGCACTGTCGGCACACGGTCGATGTCCTGCAGCAGGAGCACCGGGCGGAGGTCGACACCTGCGGCCGCGACCGATTCGACGAGGTCCGGCACGGAGCGGACGGACGCGACCACCGGTGCGCTCGAGCCCCCGGCAGCAGGCCGCTGTGCGCCCGGCGTCCCCTCACGCACACCGCTCACGAGGTCCCTCAGGTCGTCGAGGGACGCCTTCGCCTCACGCCTCAGCGCCGCTGCCGCGGCCACCGACCGCTGGTCGTCACCGGCCACTTCGAGAGCGCCGCTGTGCAGGGAGATGACGGACAGCCGGTGCGACAGAGTGTCGTGCAGCTCCTGCGCGAGGAGCTGGCGCTCCGACTGCCGGGCGAGCTCATCCGACAGGGATTCGCTGCGCTGCGTCTGCCGGACCGCAACCGCCTCGACCGTCCGCATCCTCTTCGTTCGACGGATGAGATAGCCCACGCCCACGGCGATCGCGAGAGCGACGATACCGGCCCCTATCGTCAGGAGATCGACCCCCAGCGCCGTGCCGGCCGGCGGATCCGGCGCGTCCACGCCCATCAGGGGCTGCGATGCGGGGACGAAGAGGAACGCGAACGGGTTGAGCGCGGGGGAACGCAGACACGCCCAGACGGTTGCCCACACCACCACGACCGTGCCGCCAGAGGTTGTGACGATCGCCGCACGACGAGGCAGACGGATGACGCTGTGGAACATGCCGATGAGCAGGAGGAGGACATCACCTCCGACAAGTCCCGACAGAGCCCCTGCAGCCAGGGGGATCCACGGCCACCGCGTCCGGACGAAGACGGTGGCCCAGAGGATCCAGAAGAGCAGCACGACGAGCACGCCGATGTTGGAGAGCTCTCCGCTCGCCTCGAAGGCGCCGGGCACACCGATCGTCGAGAGCGAGCTCACGAAGATCCCGACGACGAACAGCACCAGTCCGACCGCGACGTCGCCGACGGTGCGCAGCACCCGCCGGCGGCGTTCGCCGCGCATCCGATGGGCGACGTCCCTGGTCGGCGTCGCAGAAGTCTCTGTGTTCACACCCTCACGGTATCCGGGGGCGCAGACGCGGGCGTCAGCCGTTCGGCGCCCATCGGCTGCCGGAATCCAGCCATTCGGCTGGTCCGATCCACCCGATCGGTCGACGCGCCGCCGGACCCCTGCGTTGGAAGCTTGTGATGTCGCGGCGAGACCGTCGCAGCCACCACCGTCACACTTCAGGAGAATCATGACGAACCCCCAGCACCCCGCCCCTCAACCCGGCCAGCACCCCGGTCAGCAGTATGACCCCCAGCAGGCGCCGTTCGGCTACACCCAGCAGCCCGGCCCGCACGGCTACGCGCAGCAGCCGGGCGGACAACCTCCCCACCCGGGGCAGCAGGCGAAGGCGAAGCGCAAGAAGCCGCTGTGGAAGCGCTGGTGGTTCTGGCTGCTCGCCGTCATCGCGCTGATCGTGATCATCTCCTCGGCCAGCGGGGGCGGGGACTCCGCCGAGGACGCAGGCGCCTCCGCAGACAGCGGGACCTCGGACGAGGCCGATACCGGCACCTCGGGCGAGGAAGCGGCGGGAGACGAAGGCGAGGCACCCGCCGAGGCCGCATCCGAATACAGCATCGGCGACGCGGTCGCGACCGGTGACTGGGAGGTCACGGTGAACGACGTGGAATCCGGCGTCTCCGAACTGGGCGACGAGTACCTCGGCACGACCGCGCAGGGACAGTTCATCCTCGTGGAGATGTCCGTGGCCAACACGGGCAGCGAGCCGTCCTTCTTCTTCGAGAGCGACGTGAGCCTGCTGGACGCGGACGGCAACACGTACTCGCCGGACTCCGAGGCGGGGATCTACGCGGCCACCGACAACGACGTCATGCTGCTGGAGGAGATCAACCCCGGCAACACGGCCACCGGTGTGATCGTCTACGACGTGCCGGCAGACGTGAGCCCGAACGTGCTGGAGTTCCAGGGCGGGATCTTCGACGAAGCGGCCACCGTCGCGCTGGACTGAGCGGACGGCAGGGGCGCGGACAGGGGGCAAACGACCGTCCCCACGTCGAGAGCGCAACATCCGCACTTTTTCGGTACGCGGGTTCTAGGGGTGATCGCAACACCCCTAGAACCCGGAGGTGTGCGCGATGGCTGTCAATCGACCTGGGAAACTGCGATGGGCTGTGAAATTCCCCGCAAGAGCCCAACAAGCGTGGGATCTTTACCAGATGGGAACCACGCACAGCGAGATCAGCAAAGAAGTCGCTGCTCCACGCTCAGTCCTCCACGAGATGTTCCACACCGCAGGCGGCATCCGGCCCGCTCACCCGAAAG
>NZ_FXZF01000014.1:0-107236 GCF_900169375.1 Brevibacterium sp. Mu109 | reverse complement strand
ACGCACCGGCCGCGGATTCCGCAACGCGGAGAACTACCGGACGCGTATCCTGCTCACCAGCGCCGCGAGAACCGTAGCGTGAATACCCGCCACAGCAGGGTCATTCACCACGAACCGCGAAGAGCCGGATTGACCGTGATGGAGAACCTTCACGCCATGTGTAAGCACCATCATGAGTTGAAGACTCAGGGCATCATCTGGCTGCAGCGTCTGAGCAGGAATGAGGTGGCGTGGGTGCTGCCGATGGGACAGACCGCATCGACGAGCCCGCCGCCGTTGGCAGCGGGGCTCGATCCTCCTGATCCGGAGGTGTTGGTGGCGCGGGCGGAGATATTGGATCGGGCACCGGTAGGGGAGGACTACGAGGGCCCGGACCTGTTCACCACAGTCGAGGTACCTGACGAACCTGGCGCCCCCGGCGAGGTTCCACCCCCGTTCTGACGTCCAGGGCAGGAGTGGGCCTGGCCCCGAACAAGCTCGCACAGTCGTACGGTGCTGTGGCGCACGGGCAGAAACAGCTGTGGCCGAGCGGATCACCGCTCGGCCACAGCCGATGTCACGTCGTCACGTCACCGATGACTCAGCGCAGGCGGTTGTTCGCCTGCGGGCGTCCATGCAGGGTGGGAGCTCCCGGCTTGCCGGTGGAGCCATCCTTTGCACTGTCGGCGGACTCATCTGCGTCGTCTTCGGCAGCCTCGTCCTCGCTGCCCTGATCGGCGGCGTCGTCAGCGGCCTCGGGTGCGGGGTCATCTGTCTCTGCATCGACGACCACGGCCTCGGCGTCCGCAGCATCCCCGGACGCAGTTTCAGAGACTGACATCTCGTCCGTGTCCTGATCGCCGTCCGAATCGGCCTCTGCGTCGATACCCGCTTCCGCGCGAAGAGCATTGAGCTCGTCCTCGTCTGCGATCTTCTCCGTGGGCACAGCGCCCGCAGCCACCCGTTCCGGGCTGGGCTCCTTCGACTCATCGGTCGTGGGCAGGAGGCCCGGGTTCGCGAACATGGAGCGGAGCTGGTCGAGCTGCGCTGCAATCGTCTTCCGCTGCTTCGTGAGCAGATCGACCTGCGACTGTGCGGACTGCACGTTCCGGCGGGATTCAGCCTGCGATTCCTCGATGGTGGCTTCCGCCGTCGCACGCGCTTCGCTGATCAGCGTCTGCGCGCGCTTCTTGCCGTCCGCAATGATCGTGTCGGCCTGCTCGACCGCGTCATTCCGAGTGCTCTCCGCACGCTCCGTCGCCGCCTTCGCGTCGGCCTCGGCCTTCTCCGCACGCTCCTGTGCTTCCTTGAAGAGACGGTCGTTCTCCGCCTTCGACGTCTCGAAGCGCTCCTTCTCGGCCTTCTCGAAGTCGCTCTTCTTGGTGGCGAGCTCGAGCTCGAGGGCTTCGGACGTCTTCCGCGTCTCATCCTCACGGGACTTCGCATCCGCCAGGAGAGCATCCGCCTTCTCCTGCGCGTCCTTGCGAAGTTCGTCAGCCTCCGTCTGCGCTGCGGCACGCAGTTCGTCGGCCTCCGTCTTCGCTTCGCTGCGGACTCGCGCGGCTGCCTCCTCCGCGTCGGCGCTCATCGTGGCGAGCTCCCGCGTGAGGGACTCGCGAGAATCGGATGCTTCGGCCGTCGCCACCGAACGGAGGCGCTCCGCCTCGCGCTCTGCCGAGGCGATCGTCTCCTTCGCCTTTTTGTCGGCCGCGGTGATCGTTTCGGATGCGCGCAGCTCTGCGGACGAGGTGATCGCCTCGGCCTCGGAACGCGCACCGCTCAGTGTGTCGTCGGACTCCGTGCGCATCCGCGCGCGCTGGCCAGCGGCATCCGCACGCGCCTTGTTGCGGATCGTCTCGGCATCCGCGGTCGCCTGGGCGAGGGTCTCCCGAGCCTGGGACTCCGCGATCTTGAGGAGATGGTCTATCCGGGTGCCCGGTGCTCCGTCAGTCTCAGGCTGCGCGTTGGCGGCCTTCTTGAGCTGCTGCTTGGCCTCGGAGAGCTCTCCTGCGACCTGCAGCTTCGCACGGTCGGCACTGATCACCTGGCTGCGCGCGTCCTTGAGCGCCTTGCGCAGGGAGTCGATCTCCTTCTTGAGCTGCCCGATGCGCGTATCGACTTCACTCTTCTCGTAACCGCGCATCGCGGTGCGGAACTCTTCTGGAGGCGTCACTGAGGCTCCCATCCTCTTCAGATCATGCTCGATCGCTGTATGGCGGCTGGTCGGAGTCTCTCCTCACCGGACAGTGACTCTGCTGGACGTATGCCCGCATGGCCGCGGTCCCGCCGCGCTTCGGAACCCACTCTAATGCGTGGGGGCCCTCCAGCGGCACCCGTATCGGCCAATGGGCGGACTGTCCCAGGTACCTATGAGGTCGGGCGGATCGTTCGTCTGCCATCCCTCAGGGTGCCCCGAGAGTTCAGGGGAGTCCGTGGCCTTCGATAGGCTGTAGGGGACGTGCGATGCAGAACACAGTCGTCTGGTGCTGAGCACTCCGATCCGAGCACATCGATCGGTGGTGCAGGAGCACTCTCATGAGGAGGAACAATGACCGAAGCCGTCATCGTCGCGGGGTCGCGCACCCCATTCGGGAAGATGTCTGGAGCGCTGGGCTCGCTCAGTGCCGTCGACCTGGGAGCTGAAGCGATCAGCGGGGCACTCACCCGTGCGGGTGTGAGCCCGGACCAGGTCCAGCACGTGATCATGGGGCAGGTGCTCCAGGCCGGACTCGGGCAGGGCCCTGCACGCCAGTCCGCAGTGAAGGCGGGCATCCCGATGACCGTCAACGCGATCACGATCAACAAGCTCTGCCTGTCCGGGATCAACGCGATCACACAGGCGGCGATGCTCGTGCGCGCCGGTGAGTACGACGTCGTGGTCGCGGGCGGCCAGGAGTCGATGACCAACGCGCCCCACATGCTCGAGAAGTCCCGCGCCGGATACAAGTACGGCACTGTCCAGGTCCGCGACCACATGGACTACGACGGCCTCTGGGACGCCTTCACCGATCAGGCGATGGGCGGACTCACGGAGACCGCGAACGACGAGGACGATCCGAAGCGTTCCTTCACACGGGAGCAGCAGGACGAGTTCGCAGCCACGTCGCACCAGCGCGCTGCAGCAGCACAGGAAGCGGGCCACCTGGCCGAGGAGATCACCCCGGTGACGCTGAAGACCCGCAAGGGCGAGGTCACCGTCGAGCACGATGAGGGCATCCGCGCTGACTCGACCACTGAGTCGATGGGCAAGCTGCGTCCCGCCTTCCGCAAGGACGGAACGATCACGGCGGCCAACGCGTCGCAGATCTCCGACGGTGCCGTCGCAGTCGTCGTCATGTCCAAGGCGAAGGCGGAGGAGCTCGGCCTGCCGATCCTCGCGGAGATCGGCGCTCACGCGTGGACCGCCGGCCCGGATTCGTCGCTGCAGCATCAGCCGTCGCAGTCCATCCGGGCAGCGGCGGAGCGCGCGGGAGTCGCAGCCGATTCGTTCGACCTCTACGAGATCAACGAGGCGTTCGCCGCTGTCGGCCTCGCATCGACCGCAGACCTGGGCGTCGACCCGGAGAAGGTCAACGTCAACGGCGGAGCGATCGCACTGGGCCACCCGATCGGTGCCTCCGGTGCTCGCATCACCCTGGACCTCGCACTCGAGCTCAAGCGTCGCGGCGGAGGCACCGGTGTTGCGGCGCTCTGCGGCGGCGGCGGTCAGGGCGACGCGCTCATCATCACCGTTCCGAAGGGCTGATCCATCATGCTGCTCGCGTTCTCTGTCGCACCTTCCGGAGGTGCTGATCCCGACGGTGACGGCGGCGTCCATGACGCCGTCGCCGCCGCGGTGAAGGTGGTGCGGGATTCCGGACTCCCACACCGCACCGATTCGATGTTCACCACTCTCGAAGGAGAGTGGGACGAGGTGTTCGCCGTCGTGAAGGCCGCGACCGAGGCTGTGGCCGCCTTCGGCCCCCGCGTCTCGCTGGTCGTGAAGGCCGACATCCGTTCGGGTCGCACCGGTGAGCTGGAAGGCAAGCTGGAGCGACTGGAGCAGGCGATCGACCGCGCCTCCGAGTAACGAGCGGACCCGCGTCCGAGTAACGAGTGGATCGGGCACTACCGACCCGCATGACTGCTGCGCCGGGGGAGTCGGAGCACACGTCCAGTGGAGTCCTGCTGGAGTGTGCCCGGCGCCTCGGCGGCGGTAGGATACTGCGTGGTCGTCACAAGGCGACACGCCCCCATAGCTCAATGGATAGAGCAACGGCCTTCTAATCCGTAGGTTGCAGGTTCGAATCCTGCTGGGGGCACTTTCAGCGCCACTGACAGTGAGATTGCGAGCTGCGAGGAGTTTGCAGGCTGCGAGTCTGCCGGCGACGGAACCGCCGACCACGGGCACACGAGTCGATTCGGGATCCTCGGCAGGTGGGGGCACCCATTTGGTGCGGTCACTCAGCAGGTGAGGGCACCCATCAGGTGCGGTCACCCATCAGGTGCGGTCACTCAGCAGATGCGGGCACTCAGAAGGTCACGACTCTCAGTGAAACCGCGGGTTCCCGGCGTGGTGAGTGGAGGTCGTCGCGAATCGCGACGATGATTGACGCGTGGATGCCCGCTCATTGACCCAGTCCGTCGGCGCAGACGCCGCTTCCGCGCTCGCGGACCTGCTGCGACGCGTGCAGGAAGCCCGACTCCCGTTGGAGACCGCCTCAGCCCCCGACGCCCGGGCTCTCCAGCACTCGCTTCGCAATCAGCTCGAGGATTACCTGCTGCCCCGCGTGCAGAATCCGGATGCGCCGCTGCTCGTGGTGATCGGCGGTTCCACAGGAGCCGGCAAGTCGACCCTCGTGAACTCGATCCTTCGCAGGTCCGTGACGGAATCCGGTGTGATCCGCCCGACGACGCGGTCTCCCGTCCTCGTCCACCACCCCGATGACGCGGAGCACTTCCAGTCCGACCGCGTGCTCGCCGGCTTCGCACGCGTGACGCGTGAGGAGACGGAGCTGGACAAGCCGCAGCTGCGACTCGTCGCCGATGCCTCCGTCCCTCCCGGCCTCGCACTCCTCGACTCGCCGGACATCGACTCCGTCATGGAGTCGAACCGGCGCATCGCCCGCCAGCTGCTCGCAGCCGCAGATCTCTGGCTCTTCGTCACGACCGCGGCCCGGTACGCGGACGCCGTCCCGTGGGCACTGCTCACTGAGGCGCAGGCCCGCGGCACGACCGTCGCGCTCGTGCTGGATCGTGTCCCGACCGAGGCCAATCGCGAGGTCCGCCGCCACCTCACGGATCTGCTGAGCGACGCCGGGCTGGGGTCCTCGCCGGTCGTCACCGTGCCGGAGGTCCCGCTCGAGGACGGGCTGCTCCCGGAAGCCGCCGTCTTCACCCTCACCTCGTGGATCCTCAACCTGGGTCGCAGCGACGCCGCCCGATCGCGCGTCGTCGAGAAGACCCTCATTGGTGCTCTGGCCACAGTCCCTCCGCGCGCCGAGGAGCTGGCCGCACACATCGTCGAGCAGGAGGATGCGCACGCCCGCCTGAGCTCAGCGGTCGACGACAGCTTCGGCTCCGCCACGGACGAACTGGCGTCATCGCTCGCCGATGGCCGCGTACTGCGCGGCGAGGTCCTGGCCCGCTGGCAGGACTTCGTGGGTGCGGGTCAGTTCTTCCGCGGCCTCGAGCCCACCGTCGCGCGGCTGCGTGACCGGATCACCGCCGCAGTCACCGGCAAGAGGGACACCGCCGAACCGCTCGAGCTCGCGATCGAGCAGAGCGTGAGCCTGCTGATCCGCGAGCAGGCCGTCCAGGCTGTCACGGGCGCGCGCATGAGCTGGGAGGACTCCCCGGCAGGTGCGGCGCTCATCGCAGCACACGGCGACGACGGCTTCGCCCGCTTCCGTGTCCCCGCGGACTTCGACGCGCGTGTGAACAGGGCGATCACGGAATGGTCCGCGAGCGTCAACGAGCTCGTCCGCGACGTCGGACAGTCGAAGCGTGCAAAGGCCCGCATCCTGTCGTTCGGCGTCAACGGCGTCGGTGCGGTCGTCATGCTCGCCGCGTTCGCGGGCACCGGCGGGCTGACGGGTGCAGAGGTCGGCATCGCGGGCGGCACCGCTGTCGTGGCGGGGAAGTTGCTCGACACGATCTTCGGCGACCAGGTGACGCGCGACCTGGCCGACACGGTCCGCACTCGCCTGCTCGACTCCGCACAGGAGCTCCTGGCGTCGTGCCGCGCACCGTTCGACGACGCCCTCGCCGCGGCCGAGGTCCCGCCCCGGCAGGCGGGCACGCTCCGCGGAAGCGGCACGAGACTCGAGGAGGCATTGTGATGACCGAGCAGTCGACACGTCCCGGCGCGTCGTCGGGCCCCGGTATGTCGTCGAGCCCCGGCACACTGTCGGGCGCTGGCACATCGCCAAGCACAGCCATGTCGACGGGTTCAGACGCAGGGGCGGGGGCCGACCCGTCGCGCGATGAGCTGGGCCGTCTCACGGAGGGCCTGCGGTACGCGCTCGACCGCGGGGAGGACACACTGCGCCCCGCGATCGTCACCGACGCGAGGAACCTCCTGGCCCGTGTCGACGAGCGCATGCGACTGGGCGAGGAGCATACGGTCGTCGCGTTCGCAGGATCGACCGGTTCAGGGAAGTCCTCCCTGTTCAACGCCGTTGCGGGGCTGGAGATCGCCCAGGTCGGCGTCCGGCGCCCCACCACCTCGAAGCCCACCGCCTGCGTGTGGGGATCCGGGGGAGAGGAGCTCCTCGACTGGCTCGAGGTGCCGGTGGAGAACCGCACATGGCGCGAATCCGCACTGGACGGTGACGACGAGTCCGCGCTGCACGGGCTGATCCTCATCGACCTGCCCGACCATGACTCGACCGCCAGCGAACACCGCCTGGAGTCCGACCGCATGGTGGGCCTGGTCGATGTGGTCTTCTGGGTCGTCGATCCCCAGAAGTACGCCGACTACTCCCTGCACACGGGGTACCTCGCCGCGTTCGCGGAGCACAGCACGGCGATGGTGTTCGTGCTCAACCAGATCGACAGGATCGCACCGGCGGAGCGCCAAGACGCCTCCACCCACTTCGCGTCGCTCCTGCAGGCGGATGGCCTGGTGGACGCGCGTGTCCGCACAGCATCGGCCGTCACCCGACACGGCGTGGACGGTCTGCGTCGGATCCTGTCAGAGACGGTCGCGCAGAAGCGTGCCGTCACGGAACGGCTGCTGGCCGACGTGCGCACCGTCAACGGTCGCGTCCTCGCAGAGATCGGTGAGCCACCCGACGGAATCGCGGACATCCGCGGGGCGCAGGAGCTCGTGGACGCGATGACCGATGCCGCCGGAGTCGATGCGATCGCGCAGACGGTGCACGACGACTACCTCCGTCGCGCATACAAGCGGACCGCGTATCCGGTGTTCGCGTGGATGCAGCGCTCACAGGCGGATCCGCTGGGAGCGAAGCACGGAGCAGACCGTGACGACCTCATCCGCGCCGGATCGCCCGAGGTGACACGTGCCCAGCGTGCGCGCGTGAGCCTGGCCGCGCACGACTTGGTCGACGCGGCGGTGTCCGGGATGCCGTCGGTCTGGCGCAACCGGGTCGCGAAGGAGGAGCGCGCCAGTTCGGAAGCGCTCTCGGAGAACCTCGACCAGGCGATCACCGCGGTCGAGGTCCCGCGCCGACAGCCCGGCTGGTGGACGCTGGCCGGGATCCTCCAGGTGCTCTTCTTCGCCGCGACCCTCGTCGGTCTGGGGTGGCTGGTCATCCAGATCATCGCGATCGTCGGAGTCGGGTTCGAACCGGGCCCGCTCCTGTGGATCGTGCCGGTCGTCCTGTTCGTGGGAGGGGTGGTCGGGTCCTTCGTCGTGTCCTCCTGGGCGTCAGGCGCTCGGAAGAAGGGTGCAGTCGACGCTGCGGATTCCATCACCGTCAGGCTTCAGGACGCCGTCCGTTCCACTGCCGAGAGCGCGTTCCTCGAGCCGATCACCGCTGTCGTCGACGACCACCGCCGGATCCACGACGGGCTGCGCTGACTCCGCGTCACAGGTCGAATCCCGCGTCGCACGATGGTGCGCACACAGCATGTGTGCGCACCATCGCTGTTTCCACAGCTGTGGCGGGCTCGTTGAACGTCCGGCGCCGGCACGATGTGGTCGTTCCACTGACGGGCAGGGAGACGCCCTCCCGCTGGGTGGAAGGGGAGTCACATGAAGTTCACGAATGTCTTCGTCGGAACGGTGGGCCAGGAACCGCGTTCCGGCGCCTTCGACGACGGCCGTCCCTGGGCGAACGTCCGGATCGCCGTCAACCACGACTACTTCAACGGCGCGACCGGTGAGGTCGTGAGCCGCGGGGTGAGCTGGTTCGACGTGAACGCCTATGGTGCGCTGGCGAAGAACATGGCGTACTGCGTGCACAAGGGCGACAGCATCATCGTCGCGGGCGAACTGCGACTGCGTGACTGGGAGAAGGACGGGCGCACCGGCACCAGCGGCACGATCGTGGCCGATGTCGTGGGTCCCAACCTGCTGTTCGGCGTCGCGAAGTTCGTCAGCTCCAGCACCCTGAACGCTGAGCCTCTCCCGGACGGAGGCGAGGGTGAGGGAGACGGGCCCGTCCCACCGCCCGTCGGAGCCGGTGACGAGCCCCCGACCGCAGCACTGGCCGACGCGGCCCCGCAGGACAAGGAGGAGCGCGAACCGGCGGGCGCACCGTTCTGAGCGGCCTCGCGTCTGAGCAGTCCGAGCCTGTGCAGGGGCCGGTCGGTGCTGAGGCATGGTGCTTCAGGCCCGCTCGGGAGCGGCGAGTCGTCGAGGAGGCCGTGCGGCGCTAGAGTGGGATCCGCGCAATCGCACTCCGGAAGGACTCGAATGGTCACGACTCGCCGACTCGCCGCCCTCACGGGCACCGTCGCGCTTCTGCTGACCGGCTGCTCCGTGTTCGAACGTGAACCGTCCGAGCCGAAGGTCGTGGAATCCGAAGAGCCTGCGATCGTCGATGACGTCACGGCGGTGCTCGCGCCGCTCGTCGAGGAGGAGGGGGAGCTGCCGACCTCCGAATCCCTCTTCGACACCCTCATGGACGCCGGCTACGACGCCGGCCAGCTCGAAGCCACACAGGACAAGACGCCCTTGGACACCGGCGTCTCCTCGAAGATGTTCGCGGTGCTGCTCGAGGAGGGCTGCATCGTCGGTGAGATCAGGGAAGGCGACATCTTCGCGAGCCTCATGCCGCCGTCGGAGTCGACGGGGACGTGCCTGTACGGCGCTGTCGATCGTCCCGAGGACGCGCCCGAGCCCAGCGGTGAGCCGCGGGAGGACGGCGCCGGGGACAACGGTGCCGGACATATCCCGGGAGAGGACTTCTCCGGAGAGTCGGCAGATGACGGCGAAGAATCCGGCGGCGCGGAAGACAGCTCCGACAGTGGTTCGAGCGGTTCGGAGGACGGCAGCGACGGAGGCTCCGGCGGGGACTCGAGCGGGGACTCGAGTGACGAAGGCTCCAGCAGCGACGCCAGTGGCGAAGAC
Organism: Brevibacterium sp. Mu109; assembly: GCF_900169375.1. Taxonomy (NCBI): domain Bacteria; kingdom Bacillati; phylum Actinomycetota; class Actinomycetes; order Micrococcales; family Brevibacteriaceae; genus Brevibacterium; species Brevibacterium sp. Mu109. Next base: position 97,737 of record NZ_FXZF01000014.1, on the reverse strand, counting down.
TCCAGCGATGGCGGCTCCAGCGACGGGGGAGCCGAAGAGGGCTCCGACAGCGGCGCTGAGGGCGGTTCCGGTGACGATTCCGGCGGAGCGGGACTCGGGGGCAACTGACCCGTCCGCGCACGGCGCCAGACCGTCAGCCGCACCAGTCCACACATGGTGATGCGTGACGCCCGCGTCGGAATAGTCGTAGGCGTGCTCGAGCTATAGGCTGGAAGGCACTATGGCAGAATTCATTTACACCATGCACAAGGCGCGCAAGGCGCACGGTGACAAGGTCATCCTCGACGATGTCTCGATGTCGTTCTATCCCGGAGCGAAGATCGGCATGGTCGGCCCCAACGGCGCCGGCAAGTCGACGATCCTCAAGATCATGGCGGGGCTGGAGCAGCCCTCCAATGGCGAAGCCCACTTGAGCCCCGGATACACAGTCGGCATCCTCCTGCAGGAGCCTCCTCTCAATGAGGAGAAGACCGTGCGGGGCAACGTCGAAGAGGCAGTCGGCGAGATCAAGGGCAAGGTCGACAGGTTCAACGCGATCTCCGAGGAGATGGCGAACCCGGACGCAGACTTCGATTCCCTGATGGAAGAGATGGGCAAGCTCCAGGAAGCCATCGACAACGCGGATGCGTGGGACCTGGACTCGCAGCTCGAGCAGGCGATGGACGCCCTGCGCTGCCCGCCCGGCGACATGGCAGTCACCCACCTGTCCGGCGGTGAGCGCCGTCGCGTGGCACTGTGCAAGCTCCTCCTGGAGAAGCCCGACCTGCTGCTCCTCGACGAGCCCACCAACCACCTGGACGCCGAATCCGTGCTGTGGCTCGAGCAGCACCTCTCCAGCTACCACGGCGCCGTCATCGCGATCACTCACGACAGGTACTTCCTGGACCACGTCGCGCAGTGGATCGCAGAGGTCGACCGCGGACACCTGTACCCGTACGAGGGCAACTACTCGACGTACCTCGAGAAGAAGCAGGAACGCCTCTCGGTGCAGGGCAAGAAGGACCAGAAGCTGCAGAAGCGCCTCAAGGACGAGCTCGAATGGGTGAGGTCCAACGCGAAGGCCCGGCAGACGAAGTCCAAGGCACGCCTCGCTCGCTACGAAGAGATGGCGGCAGAGGCGGAGAAGACCAGGAAGTTGGACTTCGAGGAGATCCAGATCCCGCCCGGCCCGCGCCTGGGCAGCCTCGTCATCGAAGCGGACAACCTGCAGAAGGGCTTCGACGGGCGCACGCTCATCGACGGTCTGTCGTTCTCGCTGCCGCCCAACGGCATCGTCGGCGTCATCGGTCCGAACGGCGTGGGCAAGTCCACGCTGTTCAAGACGATCGTCGGCATGGAGGAGCTGGACGGCGGAGAGCTGAAGATCGGCGAATCCGTGAAGATCTCCTATGTCGACCAGTCCCGTGGCGGCATCGACCCGGACAAGAACCTGTGGGAGGTCGTGTCCGACGGACTCGACTTCATCCAGGTCGGCAACGTCGAGATGCCGTCACGCGCCTACGTGTCCGCTTTCGGCTTCAAGGGCCCGGATCAGCAGAAGAAGGCCGGCGTCCTCTCCGGCGGTGAGCGCAACCGGCTGAACCTCGCGCTCACGCTGAAGCAGGGCGGCAACCTGCTCCTGCTCGATGAGCCGACCAATGACCTGGACGTCGAGACCCTGGGTTCGCTCGAGAACGCTCTGCTCGAGTTCCCCGGCTGCGCCGTGGTCGTGTCCCACGACCGCTGGTTCCTGGACCGCGTCGCCACGCACATCCTCGCGTGGGAGGGCACGGATGAGAACCCGGCCAAGTGGCACTGGTTCGAGGGCAACTTCGAAGCATACGAGAAGAACAAGGTGGATCGTCTGGGCGAGGATGCGGCACGTCCGCACCGCGTCACGCACCGCCGTCTGACGCGCGACTGAGCCGCACACGCGCCAGGTGAATGTCTGGAGGGCCCCCTTTCGAGGGGGCCCTCCAGACATTCACCTGAACTCGTCGAAGAACTCGTCGAGCTCGTCGGGTGCGTGTAGCTCGACGAACTCGCTCAGCTCTTCGGCTTGAGTCGCAGCATCCCCTGCTGCGAGACGTTGGCGATGAGGCGACCGTCGCGGGAGAACACGCGGCCGGTGCCGAGCGCTCGACCGTTGTTCGACCTCGGGCCGGTGAGGTCGAACAGCAGCCAGTCATCGAAGTCGACGGGGGAGTGCCACCACATCGCGTGGTCGAGGCTCGCCATCCGCAGCTGCGGCGTGTACCAGGGGATCCCGTGGACCCGCAGCGTCGGCTCGAGCAGGTTGTAGTCGCTCACGTATGCCAGAGCCGCCGCGTTCAGCACACGGTCATGGCCGAACGGCGCGACGGTCTTGACCCAGAACATCTCCGACGCCTTCTGCTCGCCCTGGAACCGGGCCTGGATGGCGGGCTCCACTCCCCGGATCTCGAATGGGCGCTTGAAGACCCAGCCCTCGAGCAGAGGATGATCGATGTGCGCGAGCTGCTCCGTGAGCGAGGGGAGCTCTTCCGGCGCCGGCACGTCGGCCGGCATCGTGTCCTGGTAGTCCAGGCCCTCCTCGTCGCGCTGGAACGAGGCCATACCGGTGAAGATCGGCTGACCATCCTGGTAGGCCTGCACGCGCCGGGCGGAGAACGACCCTCCGTCCCGGAGCACGTCGACGCCGAACGTGAGATCGGAGAAGACCGACCCGGCCCTCAGGAAGTACCCGTGGAACGAATGGATCGGGCGGTCGTCTGCCACTGTGGCGGAGGTGGCGACCACGCACTGCGACAGGACCTGCCCGCCGAACAGGACGTCACCCGGCTTGGGCTGGTTCCACCCCTGGAAGTTGTGCTCCTCGCCGCCGATCCCCGGTGTGTCGAGCCGGCGCAGGTCGAGCACCCGCTGCAGTTCGTCGATGTCCGCTGTCGCGTCCATGGTCTCCTCCTCGCGGCTGTACCGCTGGGTCGTCGTCAGTCGTTGGCGCGCGCCGTCGCATCCGGTTCCACCCGGGTTCCGCGCGCGTGATGCACTGATCCTACCGCTCCGTCTGATCGATCGTTCAGGGACGTGCGGGGATCTCGTCCGGTGGATCCTGATGCAGGCCGCACGCGTGGTGGATGGCAGGATGGAGGACATGCACCCGTCGTCCTCGGTTCTCACGAACCCGCTCATCCCCGGCTCCTTCACCCGCGTGCTCATCGAGCTGCGCTGGGGCGATATGGACGCGTACGGCCACGTCAACAACGTGACCCAGCTGCGGGTGCTGGAAGAGGCACGTGTGCGGGCCTTCGGATCGCCGACCGCTGCGCGCGACGCCGCGAACACGGAGGTGCCGGGCGCCGGCCGGGTCGTCCTGGGCTCGGGCCTGCCGGACGTCCTGGGCCGCGCGAGTGCTGACACCGACCTCCTCGTGCTCTCCCACAAGATCGAGTACCGAGAACCCATCCCGTACCGTGAGGGCCCGGTCGCCGTGGACTGCGTGATCTCCGCCGTGTCCGCTGTGTCGATGACGGTCGGATACGTCATCGCAGAGCCTGACGGGGCGAGGGCCTACACTGTCGCAGAGACGGAGGTCGTCTTCGTCGACACGGCCAGCGGCCGCGCTCGTCGCATCCGCGATCATGAACGGGAAGAGCTCGAAGCCGCAGTGGCGGCACCTGTGCGGCTCCGCCATGTCTGACGATCTGCTGATCCCGGTCGACCCGACGGCCCTGCAGGACTGGAAGACGCTCGTCTCGCGAGCCGCCCACGCTGATGACGACGCTGCCGTGCGCATGGCCGTCGCCAACGACGTCCTCGTCCTCACCGTCGCCCCGCTCCACCCCCACGGCCTGGGCGACCGCATGCCGCTGGTGCTGGGTATGCGCATGCTGCGGATCACGACCCAGGCGATGGACGGACTCGACGTCGTGGTCGACGCTCGAGCTCTGCTCGATCGCTTCGCGCGGCTCGAGGCGGATGGCGAGTCAGTGCGCGGAATCTCGATCCCCCCGGCCGAGGTCCGGGCCTCGTGGGCGGGCATCTCACCTCCCCGCGGACCGTGGGAACCGCTGGGCACTGTGAGCGTCGGGTCGCTCAGGGGCGTGGCCGAGGACGGGATCGAAGAAGTCGCCAGAGGAACTCCGGAGCGGGCGGGTTCGCACGCTGTCGATTCGCTGCGGAAGCAGGTCTGGTCGCGCACCGCCCTGGAAGTGGGCTACACACCGGAGTCGTCGGACGCGGAGCATTCGCAGCCGATCCCCGCCGGCGCGGCGTTCGGTGCGTACGTGCTGGGGTTCCTCCCCAGCGACGGCGCCGCCCACGTCCTGCGGTCAGGGGTGTGGACACGACTGAGCATGCCCGGGGGACACGTGCTGGTCCGATGAGGTGTCTGGTCCGACCCCTCGGTCACCGAGGTCGGCGGGCCTCTCTCAGATCAGCGGGCCCGGAGGCTGCCGGTCGCCGTCCCCGGTGTTGACCATCGCAGTGGCGGCGCGCTGGAAGTAGTCCCACATGAGCTCGTCGTACAGGGGTGGCAGCGCGATCGCATCGAGAGCGCCCCGCATGTGATGCAGCCACCTGTCGCGGGCATCGAACGTGACGGGGAACGGCATGTGCCGCATCCGCAGACGCGGGTGGCCCCTCTGCTCGGAGTATGTCGTCGGGCCGCCGAAGTACTGCTCGAGGAACGCCTGCAACCGCCACTTCGCCCCCTCGAGCTCCAGACCGTCCGGGTACATCGCGATGAGTTCCTCGTCTTCGGCCACCCCCGCGTAGAACGCGTCCACCAGAGCGGTGAAGGTCTCATGTCCGCCGACGGACTCGAAGACGCTCGACGGTCGTCCGACGGGGATCGTCGTGCGGGGCGTGGTCATGGATGGGGCTCCTCGTCTGCAGGCATCGGATGGTCCGCTGTCCTGCTCGCCACGGTACCGGAGAGTCTCGGCCCGGTCCCGGGCGGCCGCATCCCGGTGCTGGAATGCCTCGCCCCGTGACCGACAGGCGGCTGCTCGTCGGCCAGTGCTGCGCGGCCGGCACTCACTCCTTCGGCGGCGCAGCGGCCTCCGAGCTGCTCCCGCCGGACTCGCCGTCGGACTTCTCCGCCGCGTGGTCGGCTGCCCTGCGCGTCGCGGAGGCCGCGGTCGGATTCGGCATCGTGCGGATGACGGCCTGGCTCCATGGCACTGTCAGATCGTGCGCCGCCATCTGCTGCTTGAACTCGCCGCGGAACGCACGACCGACCGCGAACTGCTCGCCCGGCTTCGTCTTGATGGTGACGCGGATGGTGACCGCCTCGCCGCTGATCTCCTGCACGCCCATGATCTCCGGAGCCTCCAGCATGACGGCGTCGTACTGCTCGAGCTCGCGCAGAGCGGATGCCGCATCTTTGATGATCGTCGTGACGGTCTGCTCGTCCGCGTCGTACGGGAAGGGCAGGTCGAGCAGCGCGTTGCCGAAGCCCTGGGAGAAGTTGCCGACGCGCAGGATCTCGCCGTTGCGCACATGCCACAGCGTGCCGTCGAGCGCGCGGATCTTCGACGTCCGCAGACCCACTTCCTCCACGGTGCCGATCGCTTCGCCCACATCGATGACGTCGCCGATCCCGTACTGGTCCTCGATGACGATGAAGAAGCCCGCGAGGTAGTCCTTCACGAGTGTCTGGGCGCCGAAGCCCAGCGCGATGCCGGCGATGCCGGCGGATGCAAGGATGGGCGCGAGGTCGAAGCCGAGTTCGGTGAGCACCATCAGCACGGCCAGGAGCCAGATGATGATCGCGGCGATCGACTTCAGGAGGGACCCCACCGTGGTGGATCTCTGCGCGCGTCGCGTCCGCGCTGCAGCATCCGCAGCGCCCGACTGCGGCCGGTCGCCCTTGGAGATGATCCCCCGCTTGGTGTGGCCCTCCGCGATCGACTGGGCGAAACGGTAGATGAGGCGCCTGGAGACGAACGTCAGGACGATCGCGACGAGGATGATGACGGCGACGCGCAGGCCGGTGCCGGTGATGAATTCGAGCCCGGAGGAGGCAGACTCCTCGACGCTGCGCTGCACGTCCTCCACCGACGGAGGTGACGGTGTCGGGGTGGGAGTCGAATCTGCAGAGGTCGACGGCTCAGGTGAGGCGTCCGCCGTCTGCGGTGCTGCGAGCACGCTGGAGGCGGTGCTCGTCAGCAGCGACGGGACTGCGTGGAGGAGAGGGAGGATTGCCATACTGCCCCGACACTAACGTCGGATCCTGGACAGCACACTCATGTTTCGCGCGCTGTCTGAGAGGACACTCCACGGTGCGGTCACGGAGGGCTGTCGGCAGTCCCCGCCGAGGTGCCCCCGCAGTCCCGCAGTCGGCCGCCGGCGGCCACCGGTACGGAGCATCCGCCGCCGAGGCCGTGCTTCGGCTGACCTGCACGTCCGCACTCTGCGCGGTCGGTCAGTCCTCCAGGCCGACGGCCTGCGCGCGGAGCGCGCGGAGTGTCGTGTCGAGGTTCTCCCGCATCAGCCGCAGCAGCCCCTTCGGCGCCTTCGGATGTGACTCGATCCACGCCTCGGTGGCCTTCGCCGTGCGCTCCGATGCCGGTGGGAAGAGACTCAGGGTGAGCGTCTGGGCGATCTCCAGGGTCCGCGACTCCCACCAGCCCGTCACGCGATCGAAGTACTCCCGGCTGAAATCAGTCAGCGGCGCATTCGCGGCAACGAGCGTCCCGTCGTCGTGCTCGAGCCCGCGGGCGTACCCCTGCGCGATCGCGCCGATCATCGCGTTCGGCAGGGAGCGGTCGTCGACCAGCCCCAGGAATGCCTGCGTCTTGGCCGACGAGGATGGCCGGGAGGCCCTCGCGGTGGCCGCAGCGCGCTGCCCTGCGGCGGTGTCGTCGGTGCGGAGGTGCTGGGCGATGCGGACGTCGGTCCAGCGCCCACCGGCGGCCAGCGCCGTGACGATCGTCCAGGCGAGGTCGGTGTCGACGACGAGTCCCGGTACGGTCCCCGCGTCGACCAGGACGGATTCGAGCGCATCCATGTGGGCATCCGTGGATGCTTGGCGGCAGAACGCCTGGAAGAGCTGCAGCTGCTGGTCCGATCCGGCGGGGATCCCGTCGGCACCGCCGGTGAGCTCCCAGAGGCGGTCGGCCATCCGCGCGCGCAGGTCGGACCTGCGCGCATGCGGAACGTAGGCGTCCAGAGCGGTCGCGAGCTGGCGCAGCTGGACGAGCAGCCCGGAGGAATGCGTGATCGCGGGCAGATGCCGGTGGAGCAGCTCGACGTAGTGGGCTGCCGGCAGCTCGCCGTCGCGCACAGCGTCCCAGACAGAGGAGAGGACGATCAGCTGCGTGAGCGAGTCGTCGAAGCCGTTCAGGTGCTCCGATGCCAGGGCCAGGGATTCCTCGTCCAGCCGGACCTTCGCATAGGTGAGGTCACCGTCGTTGGTGACGACGACCTCGGCGGCGGATGCGCCGTCCGGCAGCTCCACGTCGACGGAATCCCCGTCCAGGTCCGTGTGGACCGTCGCGAGGCGGGCGAAGCGACCGTCCTCGTCCAGGCGGTAGAAGCCCACACCGAGTCGGTGGGGGCGCAGGCTGGGGACCGGCTGGCCCGGAATGATGTGCGGCTCCTGGGTCAGCGTCAGTGCGGTGAGCGCGCCGGCGTCGTCCCGGGAGGGGAGCGCCCGGATCACGTTGACGCCGGACTCCTCGAGCCACAGGCGCGACCACGCGCGGAGGTCGCGGCCGGATGCCTTCTCCAGCGGGCGGAGCAGATCGTCCAGCACGGAGTTCGACCAGGCGTGCGCGGAGAAGTACTCCTGCACGCCGGTGAAGAACTCCTCGCGGCCCACGTAGGCCACGAGCGCGCCGAGCACGGCGGCGCCCTTCGCGTACGTGATGCCGTCGAAGTTGACCTCGACGTCCTCCAGGTCGGAGATTTCCGCGACGATCGGGTGCGTCGACGGCAACTGATCCTGGCGGTACGCCCACGACTTCTCCAGAGTCGCGAACGTGGTCCAGGCGTCGGTGAACTCCGTCGCCTCTGCGGCGGCGAGCGTCGACATGTACTCCGCGAAGGATTCGTTGAGCCACAGGTCGTTCCACCACCGCATGGTCACGAGGTTCCCGAACCACATGTGGGCGAGCTCGTGGAGGATGGTGACCGCGCGTCGCTCGACCATCGCCCGGGTGGGACGCGAGCGGAAGACGTAGTTCTCCAGGAACGTGACGGCGCCCGCGTTCTCCATCGCGCCCGCGTTGAACTCCGGGACGAACAGCTGGTCGTACTTCTCGAACGGGTACGGGACACCGAACAGGCGCTCGAAGAACGCGAAGCCCGCGCGGGTCAGTTCGAAGAGGTCGTCCGCGTCGAGGTGGTCGGCCAGCGACGCCCTGCAGAAGACGCCCAGCGGCACCTCGGAGCCGTCCGCACTGGTGAGGGACGAATGCACGGAGGAGTAGGGCCCGGCGATGATCGCGGTGATGTAGCTGGAGATCCGCGGTGTCGGGGCGAACTGCCACACGGACAGCCCGGTCCCGTCGATGCCGAGCCCGGCGGCGGCCTGCGCCGCCGCGTCGGGCTGCGGGGTGGGGGAGTTGCTGACGACGGTCCAGTGCGACGGGGCCAGCACGGTGAACGTGAAGGAGGCCTTGAGGTCCGGCTGCTCGAACACCGCGAAGACACGACGCGCGTCCGGCACCTCGAACTGCGTGTAGAGATACGTCTCGCCGTCGACCGGGTCGACGAAGCGGTGCATGCCCTCGCCCGTGTTCATGTAGGAGAAGCGCCCGTCGACGGTGAGGACGTTCTTCTCCGCCAGATGGGGGAGTGCCATGCGGCCGTCCTCGACGAAGCGCTCGGGCTCCAGCTCCTCGCCGTTGAGGATCAGCCGGTCGATCCTCTCGCTGATCGCGTCGATGAAGGTGCCCGACCTGCTCACGGAGGAGAACGCGACGGTCGTCACCGAACGGAAGCCGCTGCCCGTGCCGTCGAGGACGAGCGTGACGTCGTATGAGTGCACATCCAGAGCCCCGGCGCGGTCCTGCGCCTCTGCGCGGGTGAGATTGTGCTGCGGCATACGGTCCTCCGGTGGGGGTCTGCATCGGTCTGCATCAGTGTGCATCGGTGTCGTTCCTGTCCTCATTCTGACATGCGGGACGCTGCCCGAGTCGGGCGACCGGGCCGGCTGTGCACCCGGCGGCGTAGGCTGGTGCCGCATATGCCCACTCGATCCCTTGGGAGGGGACTTTGGCTGCTTCGACTCTGGATCTCTGGTTCGACCCGATCTGCCCCTGGGCGTGGATGACGTCCCGCTGGGCACTCGAGGTGGAGAAGGTGCGAGACGTGGACGTCGTCTTCCACCAGATGAGCCTCTCCGTCCTCAATGAGGGCCGCGAACTCCCGGAGGAATACCGGGAGTCGATGGACCGGGCGATCGAGCCCGCACGCGTCGTCACAGCCGCCCGCGTCGAGCACGGCGAAGGCGTGATCCGCGACCTCTACACCGCGATCGGCACGCGGATCCACCCCGGTGAGGAGAAGGACTGGATGAAGGCGTGCGCCGAGGCGCTCGACGAGGTCGGCCTTCCCGCCTCGCTGCTCGACGCCGCAGGATCGGACGCGTACGACGAGCAGCTGCGCGCCTCGCACCAGGAGGGCATCTCCAAGGTAGGTGAGGACGTCGGCACTCCCGTCGTCGCGGTCGGTGACGTGGCCTTCTTCGGTCCGGTCGTCTCGCCCGCGCCGAAGGGCGAGGACGCCGGAAAGCTCTTCGACGGTGTGTTCGCCGCTGCGAGCATCCCCGGCTTCTACGAGCTCAAGCGCACCCGGACCACCGGACCCATCTTCGACTGAGCGGCGGACTCCGCCTGTACTGACCGCCGTATCCCAGCGGACCGACCCGTCCGCTGCCCACTTCTCCGTCTCAGACTGAAAGGCTCACCATGCAGATCCACCTGGGCACCGACCACGCAGGCTTCGAATTCAAGGAGACTCTGAAGGCGCACCTCACCGATTCCGGGCACGAGGTCATCGACCACGGCGCGCTCGAGTTCGACGCCCTGGACGACTACCCGTCGTTCTGCATCGCCGCCGCCGAGGCCGTGGTCGCCGCTCGTGCTGACGGCACCGACGCGCTGGGCGTCGTCATCGGCGGATCCGGGAACGGCGAGCAGATGGCTGCGAACAAGGTCGCCGGCGCCCGCTGTGCGCTCGCCTGGAACACGGAGATCGCGCAGCTGGCCCGTGAGCACAACGACGCGTGGCTCGTGTCCGTCGGTGCGCGTCAGCATGAGGAGGCCGATTCGATCGCGATCGTCGATGCGTTCATCGCGACTCCGTACAGCGACGATGAGCGTCACAATCGTCGGATCGGGCAGATCGCCGCGTACGAGTCGCGCTGAGTGCGTGACTGATCGCCTCGAGCGGCCCGCGGCGCATGACGCCGCGGGCCGCTGTCGTCTGCCAGGCGAGCGCGAAGGCGATCATGGCGGTGACGACCACCACGACGGCGATGAGGGTCATCGCGATCCGGTGATCGGGGAAGCGGCCCGCGAGTCCCAGGCCCCACCCGTAGAAGAGCGCACCGGCGAGAAGATTCTGCGCCACGTAGACGCTCAGGGACATGCGACCCACTGCGGCGGCCCACCGTCCCGCGAGGGTGTGCGCGGCACGGGTGCGGGCGATGTGCGCGATGAGGCCGAGCAGCCCCAGGGCGACGAATGGTGCAGTGAGATAGCGCTGCAGGAGGATCCCGGACGCGAACCCGGTGAAGCCCAGGACGATATCGATCGGAAGAGCGCACGCACCGATGATCATGAGGCGCCTGCGCAGCGGACCGCCGTGCGAGGTGAAGACTCCCCGGTCATAGAGGCGAGCACCGACGAGGAAGAGGCAGACTCCCATCGCCAGAGTGAGGACCGGCTCCGCGCGGAAGATGAGTGAGTGATCGAGGCGGAAGAGCGCGAGGTCGAGGAATGATCCGTCCTGGTGCACCGCTGCTGCCTCTCCGGTGGGGTCTGTGGCGGCAGTCGGAGGGGCGACCGGTGTGAGGACCAGTGCGGCCAGGAGCAGCAGCCCACCCGCATGGATGAGGCCCGCGCACCACGTCCAGACGCGTGCGGTGCGAGGTGAGCCCGCGATCAGCGCCGCGACGATGAAGCCGGTGAAGGCATAGCCCATGAGGATGTCGAATTCCGCGACGAGGACGAAGTTCACCGCGCCGTCCAGCAGCAGAATGAGTGCGCGCGGAGCGTAGGAGCGCAACCAGTCTCTGCGGCGCTCGCCGGATGCCTGTCTGTCGCCGCCCGCCTGTCTGCGATTCCACGCGGCGTGCTGGATGGTCAGTCCCATGCCGAACACCATCATGAGCAGGGCGAGGAACTTCCCATTGGGGAGTCCCGCCGCGAGTCCGTAGAGGAAGAGCTCGGCGACAGTGTCGATCCCTGCGAGCGGGTCGACGAGTGAGCCGAACATCCCGGCCGGATGCGTGAAGAGCCAGACGTTCGTGCCGAAGGTTCCCAGCACTGCGAGGCCTCGAACGATGTCGAGGCCTGCTTCTCGACGAGGTCCGGTGGGAGGAGACGCGTTCAGCGGACCACTGTCGGTGGCGGTTGTCGCGTCTGCCGGAACTATTGGGGTTGTCTCGGCTGCTGGTGTGCTCGCCGGGCGACGGGAGGAAGTCATGACTCAGACAATACGGGCGTATTGCCTGCAGTGCAATACGACCGTATTGGTTGTATCGCGAGCCGCATGGCCCGCTTCTCGAGGACGCTATCGTGAGGGCCATGACGGACGACGGCTCAGGCATGACAGGCGGACGCTCCCGGATCCTCGAGGCTGTGGTCGACGTCATAGCGGATGAGGGGATCGACAGGGCGAGTGTTCGGGCGGTCGCACAGCGTGCCGGCGTGTCGATAGGTGCGGTCCAGCATCACTTCAGGACGAAGGCTCAGATGCTCGAGGGCGCCATGGCTCAGCTCACGGCGCTGTTCGAGGCTCAGGCTCGTGACGATGCCGCCGCTGGTGCGGAAGCTCCTGACAGCCCCGGCGGCTCTGCGCGACAGGACGGTCCCGGCGACCCTCTCCTGGTGCTGCGCACGATGTGCATCGGCTTGGCGCTCGTCGATGAGGAGTCCCGCCGGCTGGGTGGGGTGTGGCTGGACTTCGTGGCGACGTCACGTGTGAACGAGGGGCTCGCTGGGATCCACCGGAGTGCATGGGCACGGCTGCGAGGTCTCTTCGCGTACCTCATCTCGGAGATCGAACCGGGACACACGGGCCCGGAATCTGCAGCGGATCTCCTCCTCGCCTCGCTCGACGGGATCGCTGTCTCACGGATGACGGAGCCGCAGTACATGACAGCGGAACGGGCCCAGGGCCTCGTCGAGGCGGCGCTGGTCGCAGTCCGTGCGGTGGAGGGCGGCCGCTCGAGCGGTGCGCAGTCGTGAGGGCTGCGGCCCACCTCACGTGTGAGAGGAGGCGTCCTTCTCCCGCTCCAGCAGACTGCGCTTGATCGTGAGGCCGTAGCGGAATCCTCCGAGCGATCCGTCCGTGCGCACGACGCGGTGGCACGGCACGAAGAGAGCGGCGGCGTTGAGCGCGCACGCTCCGGCGACCGCGCGCACTGCAGCCGGCCGTCCGGCGGCCTCCGCGTACTCGGTGTACGTGACGGGAGCACCTGCGGGGACCTCGCGGAGGACCTCCCACGCATGCGTGCGGAACTCGCCCGACTGCTGGACCACAGGGACGTGGGCAGGCGCAGTGAGGTCGCCCGCGTAGTATGCGCGGACGGCCTCGGCGGCGGTGTTGGCGAGATCCCGGACGGCGGCGCCGGTCGCGGTGGGATCGGTGGCGACGGAGTCGGGACGCAGTGCGGGGTGGATGAGGGCGACGAGTGCGTCCGGGTCAGTCGTCCAGCCGGACGCGAGGACGGCGTGCGCATCGACGATGGCGGTGAAGGGACCGTCGGGGGTGTCGAGTGTCGTGGCGAGAGCGGGGAGCTGGGTCATGGAACGTCCTTGCGGGTCTGAGACTGAGGGGGCCGGTGCTGTGGGGGCTGGAGCTGAGGGGATTGGAGCTGAGGGGACTTTCGGGTGTCTCGTGGACTTCGCCGGAGGCCCGTCTGCGTTCGCGCGCCAGAGCCGGATGACTGCGTAGGAGCGCCATGGCGCCCACGCCGCTGAACGCGTGTCGAGGTCGTCGTCGCATGCCAGTGTGCGGGCGGCGGTGAGCAGTGCGGCGTCTCCCGGCAGCCAGACGTCCGGATCGCCCAGCACGCGCATGGTGATGTAGGCGGCCGTCCATGGGCCGATGCCCCGTCTGCTCACGAGTGCGGCTCGCATGTCCGAGGGATCCATGCCGAGGTGGAGGTCGAGGCTCCCGTCCGCGAGGTCTGAGGCGAGATCATGGATCGCTGCGAGCGAGCGACGGGGGAGACGCAGCGGTCTGCCCGGGTCCAGAGGCGTCCCCGCGGGGACGGGTACGACCGCTGCTGCGATGCGCTCGGCAGTGGGGAAGAGGGCGGTGAGGCCGGGGACATGGGTCGACAGGGGCGTGCCGGCATGAGAGACGAGCCGTCCCAGGTGGGTGCCGGCGGCGGCGACGGAGATCTGCTGGCCGATGACTGCCCGCACCGCGAGTTCGTGGGCGTCGACGGCGCCGGGAAGTCGAGCGCCGGGTGCGGCGGCGACGAACGGTGCGAGGAGCGGGTCGCTGGACAGCACCGCGTCTGCTGCATGGGGGTCCGCATCCAGGTCGAGCATGCGCCGCAGCCGGGCGATGGCGGTGGGCGCGTCCGCGAGCGAGGTGAGAGTGAGGTGCGCGCGGATCGACCAGTCGACGCACGGGCGGCGTGCGGTTCCGGACTGGGCTTCGTGAGCGTGTGCAGATGCGGGCCCGGGTGAAGGCGCGGGTTCGGGTGCAGGTGCCGGGGGCTGGGCGGTGGCGACGACCTCGGCGACGGCGGGTCCGTGGGGCAGTGCCAGGGTGCGGGCATAGCGCAGGCGAGCAGGGTCGGTGAGGTCGGCGGTCTCGACGCCGGTGATCGCGCGGGCGGAGAGGAACGCGAACATCCCTGTGGCGTCGAAGGGGGAGCGCACGGGGAGGTCGACCGCGAGGCGGATGTCCGACGCGGGTGCTGCTGGGGACTCGGCGTGTGAGTCCGAGAGGTTTGACACCGTGGCGTTTGAGTCCGAGGCGACCGTGGCTGGGCCGGAGCGCGTGGTGGGTGTGCCGCGCGTGGGTAGTGTTCGGGGGCGACGGCGAGCTCGCAGTTCACTCGGGGTGGCGGCGAAGACATCGCGGACGGTCTCGTTGAACTGGCGGACGGAGCTGAAGCCGGCGGCGAAGGCGACGTCTGCGAAGGAGAGGTCCGTCTCCGTCGCCAGAGTGCGGGCGGTCTGCGCGCGGTGGGCGCGGGCGAGCGACAGGGGACCGGCACCCAGCTCGGCGCTGAGCAGGCGTGTGAGGTGGCGCGGGGTGAAGCCCAGCGTCCTCGCGAGGCCCGGGACGCCGGATCGGTCGACGGCGCCGTCCTCGATGAGCCGCATCGCACGGGCTGCGACGTCCCTGCGGAGGTTCCAGGCCGGGGTGCCGGGGACCGCGTCGGGCAGGCAGCGACGGCATGCCCGGAACCCCGCCTCGTGCGCGGCAGCTGCGGTCACGAGGAAGACGACGTTCTGCGGCTTGGGCGTGAGCGCGGGGCACGAGGGGCGGCAGTAGATGCCGGTGGTCTTCACCCCGGTGAGGAACTGGCCGTCGAAGCGGGCATCGCGCGCACTGATCGCGCGGTAGTGCTCCGGGAAGCCCGGATCCCCTTCCGCGCACACCGCGGCGTGCGTCCTCAGCGTCTGCATGCCTCCAGTCAACCAGGTTCGCAGGAGCGCCGCTGGCGGTTTTCGGACATGGGCGTCGGGAGTGCGGGGGTGGGAGCGCGGGGATGGGAGTGAGAAGGTCGGAGCGCGGGGCGGGGACTCAGTACCAGAAGATGGGAAGCCACTCGGGGTGATGCGCATGGACGATCGAGCAGAAGACGATGAAGTCGAAGAGCAGGTGGACCGTGATCGTGTACGGCAGAGAGCGCGACTTCGTGAAGATGACTGCCTGGACGAGGGCGAACGGGATCGTGAGCAGGGGGCCCCAGGAGCGGTATCCCAGCTCCCACAGGAAGCTCACGAAGATGATCGAGGTGAGGACGTTCGCCGTCCAGAACGGGAAGTGTCGGGCCAGCAGGGTGAAGATCATGCAGATGAAGAAGAGCTCGTCCCAGATGCCCACGGCGTTGACACCGACGAAGAGGCGGCCGATCTCGCTCGGGGCCTCCACTGCGGGCCAATTCTGGTACGTGCCGGAATGGATGAAGTAGCGCGGCAGGATGAACCAGCCGGCAAGCAGGACGAAGGCGAGCCAGCCCCACTCGAGCTTCGACCACGGCTCGCCGCGGCGGCGCGGGTAGCGGATCGCGTCGTCGCGCAGCAGTCTGCGGTGGACGATGTAGGGGACGACGACGGCGGCGGTGAGGACCGCGCCCATGAGGAAGAAGTTCGGCCACTCGATATCGGCTTCGACGGAGATCGTGCTGACGATGCCCAGGCCCAGCGCGATGAGGCCGAGGTCCCGTCCCAGCGGGCGCGACGCTGCGAAGCCCACTGCGACGCCTGCGACGAGCGGCAGGTAGCCCCACGGCGTGAGGAAGCCGAAGATCAGCACTGCCGCGATCGCGATGAGCGCTGCGCCGAGCCCTCCGAGGCTCAGGGTGGACAGGGGAGTGGCGTGACCGAGGCGGGGAGTGGACCTCGGCGGTTCGGCGGCGGGTCTGGGCGTCTTCGCGCTCGGGCCGTCGTCGTGCATGCACCCAGTCTACGAGGGGGTTGCCGGCGGGCGAGGGCGGTCCCGCGAGGAGGTGTCCGGACTCGGGGAGGCAGCAGTGCGCGAGAGGCGTCAAGGCGCGAGAGAAGGCAATGCACGGGAGGCGTCGGTGAATGACGAAAGCCGCTGTCACCAGCGGCTTTCGTGTCGGAGGGGATGACGGGAATTGCTCCCACATGCCCTCTGACCAGGCTAAATGCTGCTCTCTGGGGGTCCGCGACCATAGCGTGACCACAGCCAGGCTACAACCTCTTCGCGTGTCACGGAACCGAATCGCCGGAAACCCCTGAGGAACATCTACGTCAGCACACTCCATTTACCAGGCGCAAGCTGCTGCGTCAAGAGTCAATGCTCGCGTGAGGGTCGCGGGCGTGCGAGCATGAGAAAAGCGGCCCCCGTGGACCCAGGTTTCTCAGGCCTGGCGGGAGCCGCTCGGAATATCACTCATGTCTGAGTCTACGGGCGCTCCCGGCTCTGTGTCACCCGCGACACGACCCGATGGCCCAGCACCCCAGCGGGTCCCCGCTGGCGTGCGCATGTCGCACGGAGCTGAGGACTTCTTGTCCTACTACATGCGTGCTCACTGCAACCTCCACGGGACTGCGGCCCTTGGCTGGGCCGGGTGTCCGTGGTCGCTTTATCCGAGCCGGACCCCGCGCGACCCACTCGACGGCTGGCAAGGCTCACACATCAGACGACGTGACATGGTGGCAAGCCTAGCTTTGCTCGTGATGCAGCAGGCAGCCGACGGCGTGACGACAACCTTCCTCACTGTGTCCCCGACACTCCCGGCGGGATCTGGAGCCTCACGGACGAGTGCGGCGCTACTCGCGCTCCAGAAACTCGTGACAAGTATCCGCGCACTCCCCGGACCGTGGGGGCGGATGGTCGGCACGCTCACTGTACCGATAAGCCAGCCTGGCGCCGACGCCTGGACGGCCCGACCCCACCTTCAGATCGCGGTCGCGGCGGCGCTCGTGCCTACGATCCGCGACACGTGGGAAGATCTGGCGAGCCTGTACGACGTCTCACGCGGTCCGGACCCCGATGCCGTCCATTCCAGCCTCATAGACCCCGACGACCCTGACGGTATCGCCGCCCTCGGCGTCTACTTCGGCCAGAACGATGAGGTCCTACCGCCGACAAGCAAGGGGAAGGCCTGGTCGCTGACGGCGGTGGCCCGCCACGGAGCGGAGATCGGTGCGGCGGGCGACTCTGCCGAGGCGCGCGTGTGGCTGGACCCGTGGGCGGAGACTCAGGCCGCGATCACGGCTGCGTCCGCAGCGCCGGGGCCGGTGACGACGCGGACGACAAGGGCTGCGGCTGCCCACATCGCGGCAGGAATCGGACTGGAAGGGGCGACAGCGCGCGCGGATGCGGGCCGAATCGCTGCCGGGATGCTCACGTTGCGTCCGCACGTCACGTCGATGTCTCAGTCCGTACCGGAGGACTTGCTGAATCGGTGGCGTGCTGCAGAGCACAACACTCCCGCCAGCGTGACCAGGGAGGCGCGGGTGATGGAGCCACGGGACGACGCGAGCCTGATCCGCGCCGCTGACACTGAGTGCGGCGAGTGCATCAACGTTCCCCTGGAAACCTCTAGTACGAGCGATGTGCAGGCGGGGACGACAAGTGCCGCTATTCCGTGCGGGGCCTGGGTGAACTCACCCCACCCAGTCGAGGTGTGTCCTCGTGTCGCGAAACTCGCTCGCACAGTCCTTATAGCGCTCATGACCGTGGTGGTCTCGGCTGGTCGGGGACTAGCCTCCGTGCTCCAGCACTGCCGTATGCTCGCTCGCCGCCGAGTACAAGTCGTAGCCCCAGTGTCCCGGAAAGAGAACTGCGTGCACCCGGCTGCGACAAGCGCTCGAATCATGCGCGCGCCCTGGAGAAATGGCCCACATTCGGACGAGGTGCGCCCGCGCGCACGATCCCCTCCCTCTCCGACGCGGTCCGGAGACCGTTCGCAAGTGCCGAGCGGACATGTTGTGCTGACAATGGACGGAGTGCCTCATGTCAATACCCCCGGCTAATGAGGGTCGTGCCTCACACAAATTATCCCCGGGAACAACTCTCACCCCACCCGACTCGGCCTGACCCGAATACCCGAGGAATCGGGCAATGCCTGCTTGGCCTCGATCTCACGTTCCATACGCGCGGTCTTCCCGGCAGCGAGCTTGATCAGCCTCTGCTGGATCCGATCGATCTCGGCCGCGATATGGACCGGGTCAAGACCAGCCTTGTAAGCCCTGAGCTCAGCGACTTGCTTTCTGTTGAGGATCCCGGAATCCAGCAGACGCACGAACGGGGTCCGCGGGGTGTCATAAACACGTTTGCGACGACCCACCGAATCAGTGGAATACCCGGTGGGTTTCTTCGTCGGAGTGAAGTAGTTCAACCGGTCATTGACCAGTGCCCAGAGCGTCGTCATGAGTCCGAGTTCGGTTGTCGTGTCGTAGCGGTAGTAGAACCCGTACCGACGCACGAGATGGTTGTTCTTTGACTCGATCGTGGCCTGGTCATTCTTCGTATAAGGCCTGCCGCGAGTGAAGAAGATCTTCCGCTGGGCCGCCCAGTCGATGAGGTCGTGATTGATGAACTCTGAACCGTTGTCGAAGTCGAGCCCGGTCACGAGATAGGGCACCGCTTCAACGAAATGAGTGCACGCGGCAACAATGTGTACGGCAGCATTGTTCTTGACTGCTCGGGTGTAGACCCACCCGGTGTGCATATCGGTGTAATTGACCGAGCGGATGAACTCGCCCTTCAACGTCGGTCCGCAGTGGGCAACGGTATCGACTTCGAAGAATCCGGGTTCGGCTTCGACTTCATCACCGGCCTTACGAACCTGGATCGAGTTGCGCAACAGTGTGCCAGGCTTCGTTGCCGACTTCCCACGCAGGGTGTCTCTAGCCCGGGCTGGTGCCAGGTATCGGTCGATCGTGGCTGGACTCATCGACACCAGCTCGTCGCGTACGTTCGTGCTGTAGCGGCCCTGGCCAGGCACGAGGTGGTTGTGGGCTTCGAGGGAGTTGAGGAGATCGACCATAGCTTGGGCGAGGTATTTGCCGCAGATTCCACCGGCAACTGACCACACATACTGCAGGATCTTGATCGCGTCGTAGGAGTACTTACGGGCCTTAGTCTTGCGTCGATCGATCACGGCCACGGTGGCGTTGGCTCTGCCCTTGGGCTGGCGAGTCCGACGCATGAGCTGTTGGCGAGCGTGGTCGCGGTTCCAGCCAGTGATGTCGGTGACGGCATCGAGGATGGCCGACTTTTGTTGCCTGCCGGCCTTGGCATACGCGGTGGCGTATTTCTTCGTGATCTCGATTCTGGTGTTCATGGAAACGTCCTTGTCGACCATGACCCCATCGTCGTCGTGTCTATGTCCCCGGGTGAAGAGTCTGGCGGGGAAATTTATGTGAGGCACGACCCTTGGCTACGCGGGGACTATCTATGAGTCTCGTCGATGGATTGACTATTGCCATCTGCTAACTGTAGAGTGCTGATTGTCAGGCCAGTCAACGCAAGGAGTCCCCGACATGACGAGACCGACCACGGAGCGAGTCTCCGCCGCCGCAGTTCAGCGCCTCACTGGCATCAAACGCTACGCCCTGGAGGCACTCCAGAGCGCAGGCGTTTTCAAGGAGAACCTCGACTACGGAGACCTCCTCCTCATCAAGGACTGGATGCAGAAGGAGTTCGTCACCGGCAGGGAAAACATCCGCGAGGGCTACGACAAGCTCGGCCTGGCGGTCCCACTCACCAACCCCGACCTCAGCCCCGATCTCGAACTGACCGCCGCCAACGACGCGGGCCTCGCCCAGCAGGCGATCCAGGAGGAGGGCATCACCCTCACTGCTGACCAGTTCCTCACGGGATGGTGGAACGTGCACATCGACAACGCCGGGCGCTTGGTGACTGAGCGGTCCCCGATCCTCGGCGTCACGGGTGGCCTCGTCACCAGTGGAGCCTGGATCGACGCCCTCGCCATGGTCCACCCCCTCAGCCTCAGGAAAGCGTTCGTCGTAACTCGCATGACCGACGTGGAGATCGAGGAGTACCGGGGCTACGTCCCGAGGATCAATCAGAGCGGAACCTACTTCCGGGGCTGAGGTCCCCAACGCAAGCACCGCACAACAGGGGTCGGAGACCTCACCGTTCTCCGACCCCTGTTGTGCGGTGCGTCAGAAACCGCCAGAGCCGGGAGAACTCTCGTCGGGGTGGTGTGCATCTAACGAGCACAAGCGCGACGCGCCGCGCCAGTACCGGAGAAGCGCCACCCGTGCGCCCGCGTGCCCGGTCACCGCCGACGCAATCAGTGAGGCCTGAGCCGCTGTGGTAGCTGACTCCCGGATCCCCTTCGCCAGCCCGCCAGAAGCCAGGGCGCCCTCCAAGCTACCAAGGGACGTCCAAGTTCGGTAACATGGAAACCGGAAACGCGTGTTTCCATACTACTTTCCGAGAGGATGCGCTGATGGCTACCACTGATGAGACGCGGACACCTGAGGAACGCGCCGAAGCTGCTGCACGCGACCTCGCGGACCGAGGGCGACCTGTCACGGCACGCGCGGTCCGGGAGGCCGCTGGAGTGCGCATGGTCCTCGCCGCCGAAGTGGCAAAGGCGTGGAAGGAAGCAGAGAACGACGACGAGAGTGTGCCCGTGCCACCCGTACCGGAAGACGTGGCGGCGCGCCTGACGGCAATCTGGGGAGACGCCTACCGGGCCGCTGTCGCCGCCATCTCGCCGGATCGAGACCGACTCGCACAGGAAGTCGGGAACCTCCGCAAAGAAGTCGAGGCGCTGACCGAAACCGTGGCGGAAGTCGAGGAAGAGCGGGATCGACTGGCAGCCGATCTAGAGACCGCGCGTGGGGCCGCTTCGGAGGCGGGGAGTCGAGCGGAAGTCGCGGAGCGCGGGACTCGCGAGGCCGAAGCACGCGCGACCGCAGTCGAGGCGGAGCGCGACCGCCTCGCGGATCAGGTCACCGCCCTCATCGAGCGCGTCCCAGCACCGCGAAAGGGGAAGCAGTGAACTCCGGCAACGGCAACGTGCCGAGCACCACAGAAGTCACGGGCCGCACGCGGAAGTGGTCACACGCGGGCCGGTCTGAAGCTCAGCGACGCGCCGATCTGCGGAGACGTGCGAGGCACCTGATGAGGGGCGCGGGAATGACAGATGGAGACATCGCCGTCGTTCTCCAAACGTCACCGGAAGGTGTACGGAAGAGCTTCTACCGCGACGCAACGAAGAGCCGCAGCGAGACCCCGCGAAACGTCGATGGCGACGGCCTCGAATGGGAGGACTGACAGCGACCGTTCCCGAGGCGCTGGATGGCAGGAAGAGTCGTCGCGAGCGACTCCCTAGATTTGGCGTCCGCGCACTGTAGCAGGCAGGAAAGCAAGTACGGCAAGGCATGCAGTTAGCCCTGGCTTTTGCCCTGCACTTAGCCCTGCGGCCCCGACCAGGGCGCCGTCCACCTGATCGTCCAGGACGCTCCGCTGGACGGTCTCCAGGACACCCAGAGACGGCGGAGTCAGCAGGAAACCTGCGGAGACACCGCCGAGACCGAAGACAAGCCGGTAGACAGCATCGGTGACGGTCGAGGACCTGAGCGTTCACTCCGTCCAGGCAACCACAGTGGTGCTGATTGAGGTGATTGGCCGCTGGCTCGTCGTTCCCGGTCGTAGGACTGCGCTCAACCACTGGTCGGGTTTCGCTGGCCTCGTCGATATCGTCGGTACGGGACGGACTGGAGACGGGAGCGTGATCGGGCCGTGGAGGTGTGTGCAGGTGAGGGAAAAGGGTTCTAGGTGTACTGGGTGAACTGGGTTCTCGGTGTGCTCGTGGTGGCCTATCGCGCGTGGTCTAGTCCTGGCGGCCGAAGCTGAATCTGGGGTGTGACTGACTCCCTCATCTGACGCTCGCGCGCAGCCGCCGTCGCCGCTTGCGGACTTCGCCCTGCACCCGGTCGGATCCCTGGGGCTTCGCCCCCGACCCCCTCGTTCTCAGCCCTCAGGCCGGGTGGCCCGGCGTGTCATGGTCGGCGCAGAGTGAGTCAACGAGGGGCGACAGCGGCATCCCAAGGGCATGTGCAATCGCGTGCGCTGTGTCGAGTCGAGCGATCTTATGCGCCTTCTCCACATTGATCAGAGATTTCCGCGAGACACCGGATGCCTCCGCCAAGGCGTCGAGGCTGAACCCACGTTCTCGTCGTGCGGCCGCGACCGCCGCTCCGAACGCTTTGAGGTCGGGCGCTGGCACGACGCCGACCCCAGTTGAAATCTCCACGGATTCCACTGTGCCGAAGGGCAATGAAGTGCACAGTCCCCTAAAGTGCCTTATCGTGGTTTACATCATCACACTTTCGGCATAAGGACAAGCATGGTTTCCATGGGGTACATCGCGGCAGGCGGCGGAGTATTGCTCGCCAGCTTCTTCGGAGCCGGTCGGCGCTACGTGAGGATCGCCGCCGAGGAGGCCCAGCAGGTCAATGCGGAGATCAGACACGATCTCGTAGCGCTCCGAGTCGACGGTCGGCTGGAGAACCGCCCGCCCTCACGGCCGATGCAGCCAAGGAAACCCGTCAACTCGTTCCTCATCATCGCGGGCAGCTACGCGGGCAGCGCATTCATCTGCTTCATCATCTGGTTCTTGATCTTCTTCTCGGTCTTCAACTCGCTCCAGAACTCGGTGGACAGCAGTCAACCGGCGGGCGCAACCGCTCTCGGAAGTGGGATGTTCGCGTTCATGATCGCAGCCGTCCTTGGACTACTCGGCATCGTCATTCCCGGCATCCCCGTGCTCCTATTCTTCGCCGTCCGAGAGAACACAAAGCGCGCGAAGGAGCAGATCGCAGCGGAGTTCTACCGGCCGTACTGGGCAGCCCGGACACGGCAAATGCAGACGCTCGCCACGGCCCGCCCGGCCGACGGGTCAGTGCATCCCGCAGCCATCGCAGCGGCCGAACTTGAGCAGTTCCTGGTGACCGACGCTGAGAACACTGCCGTCCTCTGAATCCGCCGACCCCCTCCGAAAGGAACCCATGAAAATCCGAAGCCTGGCCATTGCGACCGTCGCCGTATCCGTCTCTGCCCTCACCCTGTCCGCCTGTGGCGGCACGACCGAGTGGAACGGTCAGTTCACCGTAGCCAACGGCGACAGTTCGTTCTACGTCGGGAACCTCCATCGCGCTGACAACGTGACCGTCGAGTGCAGTGAGAAGGGCGGGACCATCTCCGCCACGATCACCGCCAGCGATGACGGGAGCGTCTTCACGACCACTCAGCCCGACGATGGCAGTGGCCCCGCTGGCGGCACCCTGAAGATGGGCGATGGCGAGGAGTTCACCTGGGAGGTCAGCGACAGCGGCAACGCAGAGCACCCCTTCGAGAACGACGAGCAGACAGGCTCGCCCGTCACCTGGACCGACACCGGAGTGGTCGAGTTCGGCTCTGGCCTGCGCCAAGCGACCACGAAGAGCGACGAGGGCGAGGTCCGAGTCCAGATTCCCGGCCAGGTCGATTGCGCAAGCGGCTCCGAAGGCTGACCGAACGGATCATCCCCGCGCACCAGGTGCCCCGGCTCCTCAACGGAAGCCGGGGCACCTGCGGTTGATGGGTCAGTCCATCTGATCGACACTTGCGAGGAGACCTCGCCCGCGCTCGACTTCGGAATGCTGGTAGATCATGGCCACACTGACGTCAGAGTGCCCAGCCACGGCCATGAGGTCCGCTGTCGTGGCCCCAGCGCGAGCGAGACGGGTGAGTGCCGTGTGCCTCAACTGGTGCCACTTCAGATCGGGAATCCCAACAGTTGCACCAGCCCGTCGGAGGGCGCGCCGAAGCGAGTTCTGGTGCTCATGAACTCGGCCATTCGAATCCGGGCGCGGAAACACAAGAGCCTGCACGCCTCGTCCTGGGTGGCGACTGAGATGAGCGGAGCCGATTGCTTGTACGGAGGGTGGCATGGCAATACGCCTCCGTCCGGCTGCCGACTTCGGCTCGTGTTCGACTATGCCTCGCTCGATGATCGACGTCGCGGACCGGCGGACATGGACAATGCCTGCACCGAGGTCGAGGTCATGACGTCGGAGCGCAGTGACCTCTCCAATCCGGAGTCCGCATACAGCGGCCAGGAGCACAGCGAACTGGAGCCGTTCTGGCACAGCAGTTGCAACAGACTGAATCTCGGAACCGGTCAGCACGCGCGGCCCGCTTCCGTCCGGGTCCGTGACGCTTCTGTAGCGGGCGGCTCCGGGAATGGACAGCGGAACCGAATCGATGATTCCAGCGGAGACGGCTGCATGAAGCATGGCGCTCGTAGTCATGTAGACGGTGCGCGGAACCCCGTCCGAAGTCCGCCGCCTCAGTCGGCGGTACCACGTCTCCCAATCTGCAGACGTGAGGCCGACCAGCGGTTCCTGCCCGATGTACGGAAGCAGATGCCGCCGAAGTCGTCGCCTGTGCGCCTGCAAGGTGGACGGTTTCCAGGTCTCAGCCCTCGCAGCGAGCCACTTCTCGGCCCATTCCGCAACCGTGATTGCCCGCCGCTCGGCTTCTCGTGCCTCGCGTTCCGCGTCTTCCTTCTCCTTGCTCGGCGGTTCCCACCGGTCATAGGCGATGTCGGCCTCGGCGGCACTGAGCCAGGCACGGGCGACTTTCATGTCAGGAAAGGTCCTGGCATAGCGCTGCCCGTCCGGTGCAAGGTAGCGGGCGCGGATTCGGCCGGACTTGAGGGTGTCCAGCGAGCCGAACTGGCGGCGAGCCGCCTTCTTCGTCTTCGTCTTCGTAGTCATCGTTCTCCTTCGCGTGACCACTACGTGACCACAACGGTGGCCGCCGATAGTGTCAACGATTGTTCTGCGTTAGCACACGTGGCCGCGCGACCCCAAGGGATCGGGCCGCGTACCCCGTGAAGCTGCGCTGGAGAAACGAAAAGCTCCAGCTCTCAGATGAGAGCTGGAGCTGATCTAATTCTGGAGGGGATGACGGGAATCGAACCCGCACCATCAGTTTGGAAGACTGAGGCTCTACCATTGAGCTACATCCCCGAACAACGTCTGACTCTAGAGCAATCGGGAGTGCTGCGCAAAATCGGGGGCGGGTCGTGCGACGGCTCAGGGCGTTTAGCAGGAGACTCCCCGGCTGGGCTAGTATGACGAGGTCGCGGGATGTGGCGCAGCTTGGTAGCGCATCTGCTTTGGGAGCAGAGGGTCGCAGGTTCAAATCCTGTCATCCCGACCGACGGAAGAGGTGGGAGATCGCTCAGGCGATGTCCCACCTCTTCTTCTATTCCTTCTATGCGGACAGACGATTCTGCGGCCCCGTACCCCCGGATCTCAGAGCCCCCGGATCTCAGGCTGAACGGCCTCTAGCGCTCCTCGAGTGAGTGCTATGTGGTCCCGACCGGGCTGTTCGTGGACCGGTTTGCACTCACTCGGCGAAGTGGTGGCCCCGGCGAGGTGGTGGCCCCGGCGAGATGGTGGCCCCCGCTACCTGGTGGCCCCGTCGGAGTGCTGGAGAGGCGAGCTCGCCGGTCGGCTCACATCGCTTCGAGGTGCTCGAGGATGAGTGTGAGGCCGATCGGGTTCTCGGGGTGCTCCTCGGCGAGCGTCCGGACCTCGCTCAGGTGCGCTGCGCGCAGTGTCGGGCTGCAGGCGAGGTAGGAGCTGAACGGGGTGGCGTCTGGCATCGTGTCCCTTTCGAGCTGTCATGTCCGCGTCAACCTCACGTCGTCGGCGCAGATCGTTCTCAGAACATGGAAACGCGATACACAGCCGCAGTTCAAATCACCGTCCCGATGCTGGGACGGGCCACGGGTGCAGAGGCTCGTAGAATTACGTGCATGGGACTGTCTTCAGGGCCGAGGCCGGAGTCAGCGCCAGGGTCGGGGCGCCGGCCGCAGGTGGGGCGCCCCCGCCGCGGTGGTGTCTCGCCGCTGCGCGACCTCCCGGTCGTCCTCTGGCTGCTCCTCGCCGCGGTCGCCGCCGTCATCCAGCCGTATCTGCGGGAAGCCGTGTGGGTGATGGTCCACCTCGCCCTGCTCGGTGCGATGACCCACGCGGTCCTCGTCTGGAGCACCTTCTTCGCGCAGGCACTGCTCAAGACCCCGGAATCCGTGGACCCCGCGGTGCACCAGTCGCTCCGCCAGGCGGGCATGGTCGTCGGGGTCCTCTGCGTCGTCACCGGCGTGCCCCTGTCGCTGTGGCCGCTCGTGGTCGCCGGTGCATCCGTGGTCGCCGCCGTGGTCGTCTGGCACGGGATCGCCATGGCCCGGAGACTGCGCGCTGCATTGCCGAGCCGATTCGGCGTCACCGTCCGGTACTACCTCGCCGCGTCCGTGTGCCTGCCGGTGGGAGCGGTGTTCGGAGTGCTGCTGGCGCGCTGGCCCGCGAGCGAGCTCTTCGGCAGACTCCTCACCGCGCACACGCTGACGATGCTGCTCGGCTGGCTGGGGCTCACGATCATTGGCACGCTCGTAACGTTCTGGCCCACGATGCTCAGGACGCGCGTCGACCCGCGGGCCGCGGTGCTCGCGCAGCAGGCGCTCCCGATCGTGCTCGCGGGCATCGTTCTCATCGACATCGGTGCGCTCGCGGCCCTGCAAGGGCTCGTCGTGGCAGGTCTGCTCGTTCACCTGTTGGGCGTGATCTGGTGGGGACGGGCGCTGGTGGGTCCCTTCCGGACGGCGCCACCGCGCCGTGCGCCGGGGGTGTTCGCGGCCGCGGCCCTCGTCTGGGGCCTCGTCCTGCTCGTGTCCCTCATCGTGCACGTCGCGACGGCCGACTCGTGGGGCGCGATCGCCGGCGGCTACCTGCCGATCACACTGATCGCGGTGCTGGGCTTCACCCTGCAGCTCCTCACCGGCGCCCTGTCGCAGCTCATCCCGACCGTCCTGGGCGGCGGGCCGCGTGTCCGCGCTGCCGTGGACGCGGAGTTCGGACGGCTGCTGTGGTTCCGATTGGCCGTGCTCAACTCGGGCCTCATCGTCGCGCTCAGCCCGGTCCCCGTCGAGGCGCAGCGCGTGGCGCTCGCCGCCGTGATGCTCGCGGTCGGCCTCCTCGTGCCACTCCTCCTGCGCGGGATCATCGTCGGTGTCCGCGGGCGGCGGGCCGGGCCGCAGAACTTTATCGCAGAAGCGCGATAAAGGGTGCTTCGTCAGCTAGTATCGAGCCCGAACCGCACGTCCGCGGCGCGTCAGGCACTGCCCGACCAGCGGACCGCATCCGCGGAACGACGACGATCCGGCCCCTCGGCGCGTCGAAGCGTTCCACCCGACCGAGAGGAGACGCCCGTGCCTGATCCCGTCTCGTCCCCACACCCAGCCCCACACCCAACCCCCCCCCCCCACCCCACACCCCCCACCCCCCCCCCCCCACCCGCGACCCCCCCCCCCCCACCCGCGACCCCCGCCCCCCCCCCCGCCACCGCCGTTCGCGCATCACCGGCAGCCGCCGCACCGGCACTCATCGAGCGCGCGGGGATCGAGATCATCGCGGAGTCCGAGCGCACCGCGAAGCCCCACCACCTGTTCTGGCCGTGGTTCGCCGCGAACGTGTCCGTCTTCGGCATGAGCTACGGCTCCTGGATCCTGGACTTCGGCATCTCGTTCGTCCAGGCCACGGTCGTCGCGCTCATCGGCATCGTCGTGTCCTTCGGGCTCTGCGGCCTTATCGCGATCGCGGGGAAGCGGGGCAGCGCACCGACGATGGTGCTCTCACGTGCGGCGTTCGGCGTCCACGGACAGAAGCTGCCCGGCATCGCCTCGTGGCTCACCTCCATCGGGTGGGAGACGATGCTCGCGATCTCCGCCGTGCTCGCCACGGCCACCGTCTTCTCCGCCCTGGGCCTCCCGTCGGGGACCGGCGTCCTCATCGCCGCCACGCTCGTCATCGCAGCACTCATCGTGCTGGCGTCCGTCCTGGGCTATCACACGATCATCCGGCTGCAGTCGGTGCTCACGTGGCTCACCGGCGCGATGACGATCGGCTTCATGATCCTCACGGTCCCTCACATCGACCTGGGCGCCGTGCTCGCGCACCCGTCCGGTTCCACCCAGCAGGTGATCGGCGCGCTGGTGATGGTGATGACCGGGTTCGGGCTGGGCTGGATCAACATCGCCGCGGACTGGTCGCGCTACCAGCGTCGGCACACCTCGGACGGGAAGATCGTCGTGTGGAACACGATCGGCGGATCCGCGGCACCCGCGATCCTCGTCGTCTTCGGCCTCCTGCTCGCGGGCTCGGACGACGGCCTCCGCGCCGCAGTGGGGGACGACCCCGTCGGTGCGCTCGCCTCGATCCTCCCGCTGTGGGCGCTCGTGCCGTTCCTCCTCACCGCCGTCCTCTCGCTGGTGTCCGGCGCGGTGCTCGGCATCTACTCGTCCGGACTGACCCTGCTGAGCCTCGGGATCGACATCCCCCGTCCGCTCGCCGCCGCGATCGACGGAGTGATCCTCACCGTCGCCACGATCTGGGTCGTGTTCTTCGCGCAGTCCTTCATCGGACCGTTCCAGTCGTTCCTCATCACGCTGGGCGTGCCGCTGGCCTCGTGGGCCGGCATCCTCATCGCGGACGTGCTGACCCGCAGGCTTCCGTATGACGAGGCGGCCCTCTTCGATCCGGCCGGCCGCTACCGCTCGACGGACTGGATCTCCGTCTCCATCATGGTCGTCGCCTCGTTCGTGGGCTGGGGGTTGGTCGTCAACGGGTTCGCCGACGACGCCGCCTGGAACAACTGGCAGGGCTACCTGCTGGGCCCGCTGGGCGGCCGGGACGGCGCCTGGGCGTACGCGAACCTGGGCGTCATCGTCTCGCTCGCCCTGTCCTTCGTCGTCGCCCTCCTCCTGCGCCGCGGCCGGATCCGCCGCCAGGAAGGTGCCGCGGCATGAGTGAGTCGGTGCCCCAGGGCCCTGTCGCCGAGGCCCCCTGGCTGGTCGTGGTCGACCCGCAGGTGATCTTCGCGGACCCTTCCTCGCAGTGGGCATCGCCGGAGTTCGACGACGCGATGACTGTCATCGAACGCGTCGCCCCCGCGTTCGGCGAGCACGTCCTACTGACTCGCTGGCTGCCCACTGCAGCCCGCTCGACGCCGGAGGGACTGCCCACCTCGTGGGCCGGCTACTTCGCGCAGTGGACCTTCGCGGACAGGCCCGCTTCGGACCCGCTCTACGACCTCGTCCCGCGCGCCCGAAAGCTCACGGACCGTCCGACCATTGACGAGCCGACCTTCGGGAAGTGGGGAGAGGGCCTGCGCGCCGTGGTGGGGGAGGCGCCCCACCTCGTCCTGGCCGGCGTCTCGACCGACTGCTGCGTCATCACGACCGCACTGGCTGCGGCGGACGCCGGCGCGCACGTCCAGGTCCTCACGGACGGCTGCGCGGGCTCGACCGCCGAGGACGGGGCGGCGGCCCTGCGGATCATGAACCTGTTCGACCCGCAGATCGGGCTGATGGACTCAGGTCGACTCGTGGGCTCGGGCCGACTGGAGGCTGACCAGTAGCGACGCCTCCCGGGCGAAGCTGTCGGTGATCCGCGGGTCCGCGTGCGGACCCCACGCAGCCTCCACGAAGGCCCCGGCGAACGGCTGCGGAGGCTCGGCTTCGAGCCCGGGCACGCGTGAGGCGAGTGACCGGATCTCCGCGCACATGTCGACCAGCTCCAGGACGCGCAGGGCTGTGTGGAGGGACAGGTCGCGCACGTCCTCGACGCCCTCGGAGTCCGTGCCCGTGAACCTCGACGGGAGCACCGCGGTCGTCGCCATCCGCTCGACGACGGCCTGGGCTACCTTCGCCGGCTGCACGAGTGCGCGGGCAGGATCATCGGACGGCGCGCTCGCGGTGGTGAGGACGATGAAGCGCTGCCACAGTCCGGCAGCCAGGTGCAGCGACTGCTGCAGCGCGGTGAGGGTGTGGGTGAGCGTGAGGTCGAGGAATCCCGATTGGCTGTGCGCCCGCAGCGGCTGACCGGTGAAGAGGGGATTGGCGCTGGGCTTGGACAGCCGTGCCTCGACGCCGGCTACTGTCTGCCGCAGCGGTGCGAGAGCCGCCTCGAGGAGGGGGCGCGCATCGCGCTGGGAGATGGGCGCCTGGGCGGTCGGATCCCGCTCACCGGCTCGCTCCCCGGCTGCGGCCCGCGCGATCGTGATGAGTGCGCGGGAGGCGTCGTCGGAGTGCGAGGCGCCGTCGGCCTCGGAGGGGTCGGAGGCCGCCGTGAGGATCGCCGTTTCGGCGCTCACGGCCGCCAGCTCGTGCGTCGCCCGTGCCGCGGCGAGGAGTGCGATGGCCGTGGAGATGTGGTGGCCGTTGATGAGTGCGATGACATCACCCGCGGCGAACTGCCTTCGCGCGCGGCGAGCGACCAGATCGCGCGCCAGCCACGCGCCCGGGACGACGTCTCCTGCACCGTAGGACGCGGTCCAGGCACCTGAGATGTCGGACTGGGCGTCGACCGCACGGTCGCGGAGAGCGTCGAACGCGGCAGGAGACATCCCCGATCCGCCGTGGGAGGTCTGCTCGATCTTGCAGGCGGCCAGGAGCCGTCCGAACGCGGGCGTCTGCGGCATGGGTGTGCCGACGAGGTGCGCGTCGAGCAGCGTCCACTGGTCGTCAGCTGACGCCCGGTGGTCATCCAGATGGCCAAGGAGGGTCGTGAAGCCGTAGATCCGGGGAACGGGATTCGACGTCAGCAGACGGTCAATGCTCTGACGCTCGGACTCGACCCGTGCTGCGCCGGCGGCCCACGCGTCCGGCAGTGAGCTGTCCAGCACGGCGGTGAGCACGCGGCGGATGGCGGAGGATGAGGTATGCGGTGTCATGTCCTTCGTCCGATCAAGTAGGCGGCCGCGGCAGCGACGGCGATGACAAGTGCGGCGACGATGAGTGAGTCCTGATTGGTGAGGCGGATCGCCTCGAGGATCCTCAGCGGAGAATCCTGGCCGGGCTCCTCATCGCTGCCGGAGAAGGCGGTGCCGATGAGAGCGAGCGAGACGTCGAGGACCGTCAGGACCGCGAGGCCGTAGAGCACCCCCTGGACCAGCTCCTGGTACTTCCGCTCATTCACGCTGCGCATCGTGTTCGCCACGACGAGCGCGTCTGAGAGCCGTCTGTCGACGCGCCCCAGCGCGTCCGCGTACTCCCACGACTCGAGGGTGGCGACTGCCGTCCGGCGACGGATGCCCTGGATCGTCAGAGTGAGGTCGTCGTAGGCGAGCTGATGCGTCGCCAGCGCACCGGCGAAGTTCTCCACCTGACCCATGAGCCTGCGCCGCCGTCTCTTCGAGTCCCGATCATCGGGCCCGTACAGCTCGTTGAGCGTGTGGCCGGACACGTCGGACAGCATAGCGAGCTCCGACCAGATCGTCTGCGCGTCGACGAGGCCGCGGACCATCTCGTCCCACTCGAGCGGTCCCAGGTCCTCGACCCCGCGCAGCACGCCGTTGCCCCAGCCGATCTGGAGTGCTGCGGAATCGGGCGGTGAGCCGATCGGCACAGGTTCCGTGTCGCCGCCCAGCCAGCCCTCGGGCAGCGAGTCGGACTGCGAGACCCGGAGGTACCGCGCAACCCAGATCGCGGACGTGGCGGGGGCTCCGGGGATCGACGTCAGGCCCGCGCGGATGTCGCGGACCAGCTCCTCCGCGCACTCCGAGAGCGCCTTCTCCAGACGGTCGATGCTGTCGTAGATGTGCGAGTCCGACTCCACCGCCTCTGCGGCGTCCCACGACTCGCCGATGTACGCGTCGACCACCAGTACCGTGGTCGTGCGGGAGACGGCGATCGCTGCCCGCTCGATCCGGACGTCGGACCCGCGGGTGGAGTCGTCCGGGGTGGGGGAGACCAGGCGGGAGGTCAGGTGAGGCGCGCTCTCAGCGGAGACGGCACCGGCCTCCCCGTCGCTGGGCGGAACGATGTCGTACCAGCGCTGAGTCAGGTACTGCGGTGTGTAGGACAGGCGCGACCGCATCCGCATCGTGTCGGCGTCGGAGCCTGCGTCCGAGGCACCATGGCCGATCGACAGCAGGCTGGAGACCTGAGCGGAGGTCCGCTCGTCGATCGGGTCGTGCGCCGACGTGTGCACGAGCGGGGCCACAAGCAGGAAACGGGGCATCGTCTGGAGCTTTCGCAGAGGCACGGGGTCCGATTCAGCCTAGCGGGCGTCCGCCGGTCGGTACGGTGCGCTCGCCCCCTGATTCTGCAATCGGTCGGATCGGTGAGTACTATTGCGCAGGATGTGCGGTCGGCCCTGCCCGATCGCAGATGATACCGGTACGCGTCCGTCCGCTCCGCAGTCTGCTGCACGGCTCGGCCGCCGCCCCGCACTCCGCAGCAGACAACGAGAGGGAAACTGTGAAGAGCTCCGTCGAGACCATCGACCCCACCCGGGTCAAGCTCAGCATCGACGCGCCGTTCGCCGAGCTCAAGCCGAGCGTCGACGAGGCCTACCGGGAACTCGCCAAGCAGGTGAACATCCCCGGGTTCCGCCGTGGAAAGGCCCCCGCGCGCATCATCGATCAGCGCGTCGGCCGCCCGGCCGTCATCCAGGAAGCCGTCAACAACAGCCTGGACGGCTTCTACCAGGAGGCGCTCGCAGAGAACGACCTCACTCCGCTGGGTCAGCCCGAGGTCGAGGTCACCGACATCCCCGGACTGGACGGCAAGGACGAGGGTGACCTGAAGGTCACGATCGAGGTCGACGTGGCCCCGACGATCGAACTGCCCGCCTTCGACTCGATCGAGGTCGAGGTCGACGACATCGAGGTGACCGACGAAGACGTCGCCGCGCAGCTCGACGAGCTGCGCGAGCGCTTCGGCACGCTCGTCACGGTCGATCGTCCGGCGGCGAAGGATGACTTCGTCACGCTCGATCTCGTCGCGAAGATCGACGACGAGGAGATCGACCAGGCAGCGGACATCTCCTACCAGGTGGGCTCAGGCACCATGCTGGAAGGCATGGACGAGGCGCTCGACGGACTGTCGGAGGGCGAGGAGACCACCTTCGAGACGACGATGGCCGGCGGTGAGCGCGCCGGCGAGACCGGTGTCGTCACGCTGAGCGTCAAGAACGTCAAGGTCCGCGAGCTGCCCGAGGTCGACGACGAGTTCGCACAGCTGGCCTCCGAGTTCGACACGGTCGAGGAGCTCCGCGAGGACCTCAAGAAGCAGGCCGCGGAGAAGAAGGAGTTCGACCAGGGCGTCGAGGCGCGCGACAAGGTCCTCGAGGCCCTCCTCGAGCGCATCGACCCGCCGGTCCCGTCGAACGTCGTCGAGGCCGAGGTGCACCGCCACCTCGAGGGCGAGAGCCGCCTCGAGGACGACGTCCACCGCGCCGAGGTCACGGAGGAGACGACTCGCAACCTGCGCGTCCAGTTCGTGCTCGACGCCGTGGTCCGGGCCGAGGAGATCGAGGTCTCCCAGCCGGAGCTCATCGAGTACATCATCAACGCCTCGCAGCAGTACGGCATGGACCCGAACCAGTTCGCGCAGATGCTCGATCAGCAGGGCCAGGTCCAGGCGCTCATGGGCGACGTCGCACGTCGCAAGGGCCTCGCCGAAGCGCTGGCGAAGGCCGTCGTGAAGGATTCCGAGGGCAACGTCCTCGACATGACAGCCTTCACGACCCCCGGCGGCGCAGCTGCCGAGGCCGCGGCGGAGGAAGAGGCCGCAGCGGAAGAAGCCGCAGGCACCGAGGAGACCGTCGAGTCGGAGGCGACCGACGCCTCTGCCGCGGATTCCGCAGAGACTGCAGAGGAGTCCGCCGACAAGGAGTGACGCGCACGCTCCCCAGCGGAGCGCTCGTCACCGGTCCCTGACCGCGCAGACGCCCAGAGCCCCCGGACTGTGTCCGGGGGCTCTACCCATTCACCGGGCCCATCCATCGACGAAGCGGCGCCGCGATCCGGAGGTGTTCACGCTGAGGGCGAACACAGGGTGTCCGGAGGACTAATCGGGGGGAGGCGCGGGTTACGCTTCGAGACATACCGACACCGACGACAGGAGTGAGACGTGAGCACTGGAGGCAACTCCTCGGCGAGCCCCGTCATGGCCGACACACAGGGCGGTCTGGGCCTCGACGACCACATCTACAACCGGTTGCTGCGCGAGCGGATCATCTGGCTGGGATCAGACGTCCGCGACGACAACGCGAACGTCATCTGCGCCCAGCTGATGCTGCTGGCGGCGGAGGACCCGGAGAAGGACATCTTCCTCTACATCAACTCGCCGGGCGGCTCCGTCACGGCGGGGATGGCGATCTACGACACCATGCAGTACGTGCAGCCCGACGTGGGCACCGTCGCGATGGGCATGGCCGCGTCGATGGGGCAGTTCCTGCTGTCCTCCGGCGCGAAGGGCAAGCGCTTCGCGACCCCGCACACGCGCATCCTCATGCACCAGCCCCTGGGCGGGATCGGCGGCACCGCCACGGACATCAAGATCCAGGCGGAGCTCATCCTCCACATGAAGCGCCAGATGGCGGAGCTGACGGCTGAGCAGACCGGCCAGTCCCTCGAGAAGATCCTCGAGGACAACGACCGCGACAACTGGTTCACGGCGAGCGAGGCCCTGGACTACGGCTTCATCGACGGAGTCGTCCAGAGCGCCAAGGACGTCACGAATCCTGCGAGCAAATGACTCACGGCAGCGAAGGGAACACTGAAGGACACATGATGAACCAGACACCGTGGAGCTCTGCCGGACAGATGCCCTCGTCCCGCTACGTCATGCCGCAGTTCGAAGAGCGGACGCCGTACGGCTTCAAGCGCCAGGATCCCTACACGAAGCTGTTCGACGACCGCGTGATCTTCCTGGGCGTCCAGGTCGATGACACGAGCGCCGACGACGTGATGGCCCAGCTGCTCGTCCTCGAATCGCAGGATCCGGATCGGGACATCACGCTCTACATCAACTCGCCCGGCGGCTCGTTCACCGCGCTCACGGCGATCTACGACACGATGCAGTACGTGAAGCCGGAGATCCAGACGGTCTGCCTGGGCCAGGCGGCGTCCGCCGCCGCGGTGCTGCTGGCCGCCGGTGCACCGGGCAAGCGTCTGGCCCTGCCGAACGCGCGGGTGCTCATCCACCAGCCGGCGATGCAGGGGCAGGGCCAGGGCCAGGCCTCCGACATCGAGATCCAGGCGAACGAGGTGCTGCGCATGCGCCAGTGGCTCGAGCAGACGCTGTCGGATCACTCGAACAAGACGCCGGAGCAGGTCTCGACCGACATCGAGCGCGACCTGTTCCTCACGGCGGAGCAGGCGAAGGACTACGGTCTCGTCGACCAGGTCCTCACGTCGCGCAAGGTGGCGCGCCCCGCGTGACATCGCGCATACCGCGCTCCGGACGGCGGTCCAGGACAGGGTCGGGCGTGACACGCCTGACCGGTCTTGGGCCGCCGTGTCCGTGCGGTATGGGATGCTGTGGGGAGACACATGACCGGGGGCTCCGCTTGCACGCGGCGCACCCCGTGGAAGGCGGTGACAGTGGCGCGCAGTGCAGAGGGAGCTGATCTCCTCAAATGCAATTTCTGCGGGAAGTCGCAGAAGCAGGTCCGGAAGCTCATTGCGGGTCCGGGCGTCTACATCTGCGACGAATGCATCGGTCTGTGCAACGAGATCATCGAGGAGGAGCTGAGCTCCGCCGCAGAGGAAGTCGAGGAGACGACACTTCCGAAGCCGCGGGAGATCTACGACTTCCTGGGTGAGTACGTCGTCGGACAGGATCCTGCGAAGCGCGCCCTCGCGGTCGCCGTCTACAACCACTACAAGCGCCTGCGGACGCAGACGGAGGCGCAGCGGGACGACGATGTGGAGATCGCGAAGTCGAACATCCTCATGGTCGGGCCCACCGGCTCCGGCAAGACGTACCTCGCGCAGACGCTCGCTCGGAAGCTCGACGTCCCGTTCGCGGTGGCCGACGCCACGGCGCTGACGGAGGCGGGCTATGTGGGCGAGGACGTGGAGAACATCCTGCTGAAGCTCATCCAGGCGGCGGACTTCGACATCGAGCGCGCGCAGCGCGGCATCATCTACATCGATGAGATCGACAAGGTCGCGCGGAAGTCGGAGAACCCCTCCATCACGCGCGACGTGTCCGGTGAGGGCGTCCAGCAGGCGCTGCTGAAGATCCTCGAGGGCACAGAGGCCGCGGTGCCGCCGCAGGGCGGACGGAAGCATCCGCACCAGGAGTTCCTCACGATCGACACGACCAACGTGCTCTTCATCGTGGCGGGTGCGTTCGCAGGCCTCGACGAGATCATCTCGTCGCGCAGGGGCAAGCACGGCATCGGATTCGGCGCGCTGCTGCAGTCGGCCGATGATGACGATGCGGACATCTACCAGGAACTGCTCCCGGAGGACCTCCACAAGTTCGGACTCATCCCGGAGTTCATCGGTCGCCTCCCCGTCATCGCCGCGGTCGGCAACCTGGATCGTGCGGCCCTCATGGAGATCCTCACGGAGCCCAAGAACGCCCTCATGAAGCAGTACCAGCGCATGTTCGAGTTCGACGGCGTCGAACTCGAGTTCGAGCAGGAGGCGCTCGAAGCGATCGCCGACCTCGCGCTGCTGCGGGGGACTGGTGCCCGTGGCCTGCGCTCGATCATGGAGGAAGTCCTCCAGCCGGTGATGTTCGACATCCCGTCCCGCGACGATGTGGATCGCGTCCTCGTGACGAAGGACGTGGTCGAGGACAACGTCGCTCCGACGCTCATCCCGAAGGACGCGTCGAAGCCGGGGCGCGGTCAGGCCCGGCGCAAGAGCGCCTGAGCCGCCGAGCACGGTTTCCGTGCGCCAGCCTCGACTCTGAAGGCTCACTCTTGAAGGTCCACCGCTGCGGCGGTGGACCTTCCTGCGTTTCCGGAGTCTGTGTCCATCCGGGTTCTCGTGTGCCAGAGCTGTCACACGGGCGGTCATTCAGGAACCGTACGGGTGAATAGGCTCGATGGTATCCTAAGGGCATCGCTCAGGGAGTTTCTCCTCCTTCAGCGCGATACCGCCCGCTCATACCTGAAGCTCTGTGAGGACACCATGAAGACGATCACCCGCAGGAAGTCCATCCGACCAGCACTCGCCGCAGCCGCCGCATTCGGCATCGCCCTGACCGCCAGTGGGTGCGGTGGGGGTGGAGCTGCGGCTGACGACGCAGCCGTGGACGAGCGGGCGGCTGCGCCGGTCGAGAGCGAGGGCTCGGACGACGAAGACGGTTCGGACGACGAAGCCGGTTCGGAGGACAGCGCGGAAGGCGACGCCGGCGAGGGCGCCGATGATTCTTCCGAGGGGGCCGACTCCGGCGAGTCTGGGGGAGCGGCCGGGGAGGAGACCCAGGTGGAGATCGGAGAGACGCTGGAGGATCCGGACATGGGCGACTCGATCGAGGTGCTCTCGGCGGTGCGGGACTTCCCGTCCGAGGAGCAGGCGGATCTGATCGCGGACGGCGGAGAGGTCGTTCTGCTCGAGGTGTCGGTGAGTCCTGGTGACGAGTACGGCGGTCTCGTGTCGATGGGCGACTTCGAGATCTCATGGGACGACGGCGCGGACTTCTGGAACAACAAGACGCGGATGGTCGAGGATGAGCTCGAGGCAGCCGACTATCCGGTCTTCGAAGACGTGTCCCGGCGGGACGGGGGAGAGCACACCGGCTGGATCGCGTTCCTGGCCGACGAACGCGCCGACTCCTATCAGATGAGCTACACCCGTGCAGGTGCTGAGGTGATCGGCTCTGACGAGCTGATCGATCCGTTCGAGGCGGACTTCGAGATCCCCGCTTCCTGACACCTGCCACTCCCCATCCGCCAGCTGCTGCTCACGATCTGCCAGTTGTGACCTCCCATGACTGAGGGGCTCTCCTCGCACGAGGAGAGCCCCTCAGTCATGTAAGGCATGGAGATCGCAGGAGGCGAGGCGGGCGAGTGAGGGGCAGCCTCACATCTCCGACGGCTGCACGACGACGAAGCCGGGGCCGTGGAACTTCATCTGGACGGATTCTCCCGAGCCACGGCCCACGAACGATCCGATCGACACATCGGTGTGGATGTCCGGCGACAGGTTGGCGGACCAGCACACAGCCGCCTGCGGATCGACATAGGTGGGCTGCTGCGAGCAGTCGAGGACCAGCGGGTCTCCCTGGCAGGCGAGAGCGGCCATGCCCTGGCCGGACAGGACGACGTTGAAGAGTCCGGCACCGGAGGCCAGTGAGCCGAGTCCCTTGACCCGGCGGATGTCTTCGGTGAGCGTCGGGTCATACGCGAGCAGGGACGCGGAGTTCACGCTCAGGGCATCGTCGGGTCCCTCGAGCTGCATCATGAAGATGTTCGCGGCGTTGCGGGCGAAGAAGACCTCTCCGGCACCTTCAGCACGCATCATCGGGGTGTCTTCGCCGGTCACCTGCTTCTTGAGGAAGTTCCCCACGGAGCCGGATCCCTGGTGCTTGAACTGGACGTTGCCCTGATAGGCGACCATCGCCCCCTTGGTGGCGATGATGGGCGACTGCGGTGTGACGATCGTGCGCAGCATCTTCTGCGACTGCATCGTCCACCGCTCCGTCGACTGGATCTCCGCATTGCGCTTGTTGAAGAGCTCTGACCTCATGACTCACCTGTTCTTCCTGCGTCCGCGCATGCGGACGAACGACTGTGGGGCGGGGCATCCGCGTGGGGTTCCCCGCCCCACAGTAGTGCGCTCGCGTCGTGGGGACGCGGCGAGGAATGGTGCAGATCAGCACCAACCCGCGCGGTTCGAGCTCCGCGAGGTCCGGGCCCGTCACGGCTGAGCTCAGGCAGGTGACTCCGCGAAGACGACGTCCGAGACGGTGACGGACGCCTCGACGTCGGCACCTTCGGCGCCGGCCGGGACCTCAGCCGCGGTGACGGAGCTCGTCCGCACGTCCAGGTCGTCGACGCGGCTGGCAGCCAGCAGGTCGCCGCGTGCCGCTGCGACGGCGGTGAGGACGTCGGTGGGGGCATGGAGGACCGCGCTGGTGATGCGGGTCTTCTGCGACACCTTCGCCTCCGTCTTCGTCTGGCGGAGCTTGGACAGCGCGGAGGCCACCTTGCCGAGCATGTCTGTGGGGACCTGCGCGGGCTCGGCGGTCGGCCACGGCGCGCGGTGGATGGACCCCTCGCGCCACCACGACCAGACCTCCTCCGTCACGAACGGGAGGAACGGTGCGAAGAGCCGCAGGAGCGTGTCGAGCGAGGTCGCGAGCGTCGCGTGCGCAGAGAGCTGCGCTTCCTCGCCCT
This sequence comes from Brevibacterium sp. Mu109, assembly GCF_900169375.1. Classification (NCBI taxonomy): domain Bacteria; kingdom Bacillati; phylum Actinomycetota; class Actinomycetes; order Micrococcales; family Brevibacteriaceae; genus Brevibacterium; species Brevibacterium sp. Mu109. Next base: position 58,705 of record NZ_FXZF01000014.1, on the reverse strand, counting down.
GCGCCCCGTAGGAGCGGTCCTTCACGAGCTCGACGTAGTCATCCGTGAAGTCCCAGAAGAAGGACTCGACGATGCGCAGAGCCTGCGCGTTGTCGTACGCCTCCATGTGACGGCCCGCGTCGGCGACGACAGTGCGCAGCGCCGCGGACACGGACCGGTCGAGCTCGTGGGTGATGAGGTCCTCGCGGCCGATGAGGTCCGCGTGCACGCCCTGCGCGAGTGCGAACTTCGACGCATTCAGCAGCTTCATCGACAGGCGGCGGCCGATCTGCATCTGCTGGGTGTCATAGGCGGTGTCCGCGCCGAACTTGGCGCTGGCCGCCCAGTAGCGGACCGCGTCGGGGCCGAAGCCGGGCTTCTGCTCCGCGAGGATGTCGCTGGGGACGACGACATTGCCCTTCGACTTCGACATCTTCTTCCGGTCCGGATCGAGGATCCATCCGGAGAGTGCGGTGCGGCGCCACGGCACGGAGTCGTTGATGGAGTTCGCGCGGACGACCGTCGAGAAGAGCCAGGTGCGGATGATGTCGTGGCCCTGCGGTCGCAGGTCCATCGGGAACACGTTCGCGAACAGCTCCTCGTCGCGCGACCATCCGCTCACCAGCTGCGGGGTGAGCGACGAGGTCGCCCAGGTGTCGAGGACGTCCGGGTCGGCGGTGAAGCCGCCCGCCACATCGCGCTGGTCCTCGCTGAACCCGTTCGGTGCGGACGCGAGCGGATCGACCGGCAGCTGTGCGCCGTCGGGAACGATCGGGGCGTCGTAGTCGGGTGTGCCGTCGGCATCGAGCCGGTACCACAGCGGGATGGCCACGCCGAAGTGGCGCTGACGGGAGACCAGCCAGTCGCCGTTCAGCCCGTCGACCCAGTTCTCGTAGCGCGATCGCATGTAGCTCGGATACCACTCGAGCTCGCGGCCGCGGGCGATGAGGTCGTCCCGCAGCTCAGCGGACCGGCCGCCGTTGCGGATGTACCACTGGCGGGAGGCGACGACCTCGAGCGGCTTGTCGCCCTTCTCGTAGAAGGGCACCGGGTGCGTGATGGCCTCCGGGGCCTCGAGGAGGTCGCCGGATTCGGCGAGCAGCTGCGCGATCTCCTTGCGGGCTGTGAAGGTGGTGGTGCCCGCGATCCTCTGGTAGGCCTCGGCGGCGTCCGCCTTCGCGGATTCCGCGATCCACTCGGGCGTCTCGCGCTGCAGGCGCCCGTCGCGCGTGACGACCGCGCGGGTCGGAAGGTTGAGCTCGCGCCACCAGGTGACGTCGGTGAGGTCGCCGAACGTGCAGACCATCGCGATGCCCGTGCCCTTGTCGGCCTTCGCCAGCTGGTGCGAGCGGACCTCGACCTCGACGCCGAACAGCGGCGACACGACTGTCCTCCCGAAGAGGGGCTGGTAGCGCTCATCGTCCGGATGCGCGACGAGCGCCACCACGGCGGGGATGAGCTCGGGACGCGACGTGACGATGACGACCGGATCCTTCGCGGTGTCGGCGGTGCCGTCTGCGGCGCTCGGGTAGAAGGCCACCTTGTGATAGGCGCCGTCCTTCTCGCGATCCTCCAGCTCAGCCTGCGCGACCGCCGTGCCGAACGTCACGTCCCACATCGTGGGCGCATCCTGCGAGTAGGCGTTGCCGGTGGCGAGGTCCGCGAGGAACGCGCGCTGCGACACGGCGCGGGCGGTGTCCTCGATCGTCCTGTACGTGTACTTCCAGTCGACCGACAGGCCCACGGAGCGGAACAGATGCTCGAAGACCGCTTCGTCCTCAGCGGACAGTGTGAGGCACAGCTCGATGAAGTTCTGACGCGAGACCTTCACGTAGTCCCGGGCGCTGCGCGGCGCCTTCGCGGGCGGCTCGAAGTCCGCGTCGTAGGGGAGCGTGGGGTCGCACGTGACGCCGTAGTAGTTCTGCACGCGGCGCTCGGTGGGCAGGCCGTTGTCGTCCCATCCCAGGGGGTAGAAGACGTTCTTCCCCAGCATCCGCTGGTAGCGGGCGATCACGTCGGTCTGCGTGTAGGAGAACACGTGTCCCACGTGGAGCGAGCCCGAGGCGGTGGGCGGGGGCGTGTCGATCGAGTAGACGTCCTCGCGGGTGGTGTCCGGGTCGAACGCGTAGACGCCGCTCTCACCCCATGCCGCGTCCCACTTGTCCCTGAGGCCCTCGAGGGCCGGCTTGTCCGGAAGGCGCACCGAGTCATGTGTGCTGTCGGAAGTCGTCATGCGTGCGATTGTTCCATATGGTGATCGGCCTCCTGGACGGGGCAGGATGAGTTCCGCCCCGCCTCCCTGCCATGATTGTGCCCATGGCGCTGATCGACCGTGTGGATGAGACCGGACCGCCTCCGCGGTCCACCCAGTGGATGAACCCCACCCGGTCCTTGGCGATCCTCGCGGTCGTCGCCATCCACGCCATCGCGGACACCGTGGGACTGCGATTCACCGACCACGGCACCGCGCCGTGGTGGGTCGCGAACGTCATCGACTCCGCGAGCCGCTGGTCCGTCCCCGTCTTCCTCATGATCGCCGGGGCCCTCGCCCTGGATCCGACGAAGGGCGGCCGGCCGAGGGACTTCCTCTCCAAGCGCTTCTGGCGCATCGGAGTCCCGCTGGTCGTGTGGACCGCCGTCTACGTCCCCTACCGCCTGTTCGCGATGTCCGGTCGCGAGACGGGGTGGGACCCCCTGACCGCGATCCTCACCGGTTCGCCGTTCGTCCAGCTCTACTTCCTCTACGTGCTGGCCCTGCTCACGCTGCTGACCCCATTCATGCGGCAGCTGACGGTGCACGGGTCGCGGCGGGCCCAGTGGGGCACAGCGCTCGTCCTGCTGGGCATCGGCATGGTCGACCACTTCTCCGCGGTGCTCGCGGGGGTGGGGGAGCCGAACATCGCGACGAGGTTCCTCCCCCTCATGGGCTACTACCTGCTGGGCTGGATCATGCGCGACCATCTGGTCCGCGGCGCGAAGCTGGTGTGGGCGTGGGTGGGCTTCGTCGGCTCGATCGCCTTCACCGCGCTGTGGGCGGGCTTCGGCCCCGGGGACCAGCCGTGGGTGATCGTCTACGAGTACATGGCGCCGACCGTCGTGGTCATGAGCCTCACCGGCTACCTCATCCTCCACCGGTTCTTCTCGGATGACTCACGCAGCTACCTGGGCCTGCGCCGACTCTTCCCGTACTCGTTCGGGGTGTTCCTCCTCCATCCGCTCCTCGTGTACTCGCTGCGCGATGTGATCGGGGTGGCGGACTCGGTCGGTGCGGTCCTTCTGCACGGCCTGCTCCTGCCCTTGGTCTACGCGCTCATCTGCGCGATCGTCACCAAGGTGGCGCTGCGGACGCCCGTCGTGCGGATCGCCTTCGGCGAGGTCCCGACCGGTGTCGCGGCCGTTCCGCCGGCGCACACTGCAGGGCAGGGCGGTCCTGGGCTGGGTGGTCCTGGGCAGGGCGGTCCTGGGGTTGATGATCCAGGGCAGGCCGTGGATACCGTGCCCGAGGTCCCCTCACCCGAGGCGGCCGACGCAGGCGACACAGATCACCTCGACCGTCCGGGCTCTGAGCCAGCGCCTGCGTGAGCGGTGCGTGCTGAAGCACATGCGTGCGTGAGCGGGTTCACTAGACTGGATGAGGAGCCCGCTGCCGCGCCGTCGAGGTGCGTGCGGACAGACCTTTCTGCGAAGAGGAGACACACATGAGTGCACTGCGAGCCGTCGTCACGGGAGCGAGTTCGGGGATGGGCAGGGAGACCGTCCGCCAGCTGAGGGACCAGGGCTGGGATGTCGTCGCCGTCGCCCGCCGGGAGGATGCGCTCGCCCAGCTGGCACAGGAGACGGGCTGCGAGGTCGTCGTTGCGGACATGACGAGTGACGAATCGGTCGCCCAGATGGCTGAGAAGGTGCTGGCGGGCGGTCCGGTGAACTCACTCGTCGCGAATGCCGGGGCCGCGTACGGGCAGGACCAGGTGGAAGACGCATCCGTCGAAGGCTGGGCGGAGATGTTCGACCTCAACGTCCTGGGCGTCGTGCGCTGTGTGAAGGCACTGCTCCCCGCGCTGGAGGAATCGGGCCGCGGCGACATCGTCGTCATGTCGTCGACCGCGGGCCACATCGCCTATGAGGGCGGTGGCGGATACGTCGCCTCGAAGCACGGCGCGCATTCCGTCGCGGCGACCCTGCGGCTCGAGCTCGCGGGGCGTCCCGTCCGCGTCATCGAGATCGCGCCGGGCATGGTCGCGACGGAGGAATTCTCCCGTAAGCGCCTGGGGTCCCAGGACGCGGCGGACAAGGTGTACGCGGGCGTCGAGAAGCCGCTGACCGCCGAGGACTGCGCCGAGGCAGTGGTGTGGACGCTCACCCGGCCCCACCACTTCAACGTCGACCTCATGGTCATCCGCCCCATCGCGCAGGCGGCCCAGCACAAGGTCGCACGCAACAAGGGGCTGTGAGACGGCCAGTGAGTACGTCTGAGACTGGGACCGAGAACCGCTGAGCATACTGAGACGTCACTGGTGCACACGATCAGGCTGAATGATGTGCACCAGTGACGGTTCAATGTGCTGGGTCGCCGGTTGAGTGCTTAGGTGCCATGTGAGCGCGCTGCGTTGCCGTTGAGCTGCCCTGCCTGGCGGTATGTGGACGCGTCAGTGTCAAGCTGCGGCGGTTCAGATGCCCGAACCTGCGCCTCCGCGCTCAGCGAGCCTCTGCCGCAGATACATGAGGAACGCGCCCCGGTCGGTGTCTGCGGTGACACGGATATAGACCCATCCGTGGTCGTTGAAATCGCGCTCGCGGGTGATGTCGCTTGTCCACTGTCTCCTGTGCGTGAGGTGGTGTGCGCCTTCGTACTCGATGGCGATCCGCAGATGCGGGTACGACAGGTCTGGGCGGTATGTTCGTCCGGCGAGGGTGACCGGTGAGGTCACTGCGGGCTCGGGAAGCCCGGCGTCGACGATTGAGAGCCTCAGTGCGGTTTCCTGAGGCGATCCGACTCCAGCGCGCACCAGTCGCAATGCATACTCCAGCGCGGTTCGTCCGCGGAAGCGCGGCCATGTGGCTGCGGCGGTTCGGAGCTTGTCAGGAGTGGTGAGCGCCGGGCCGTGCCACGAGCCGCACATGGTGTCGAGCACGTCGATGAGTTCACGGGCGCTCATCATCCCGGCGAGCTGCCGCAGAGTGTCGTAGTGGCCCGCGACTGAGATTCGGCAGTGGTCGAGGACCTCCAGTCGACCGGCGACATGGCCTCGGAATCCGCGGCGGCGTACCTGCGTTCGAGGGCTCGTCACGTGGATGTCGGTGGTGCGGAGCCTGTTCGGCAGGGGCCATCCGTGCAGGATCGCGGCCGATGAATGTGAGACGACGGCATCCGGCCGTGACAGCTGCAGCGCCTCCGCTCTCAGACGGATGTCAGACCACCGTTCGTCGGCCCAGCCAGGGATTGCGACCGGCTCGACATCCCACGGGTGAGGGTGGACGCCGGGAATGATGGGTGCCCGGGTGGGGCGCGTCATCGCTGCTGAGCGCGGCAGCCCGAATGCGGCGCTGTTCCTCTGGGTAACCAGGACCGGCACCCAGATGATCGTGTGCTCGTTCGCGTGCGGTGGCATGCGGAGACAGTATGGAGCCAGCGACCGATGCGGGGACAGCCGCGGCGCCTGTGGACAGGGGAGTGCATCTCCACGGGAAGATGTGCGCATCTGCATCCTCGAATCCACAGTCAGATGGCCGCGAGAGCCACTCACACAGAAGGTCGAGCCCCTGTCTCAGACGCAGAGCGACACTCCCAGAAGCTCGAGCTGTCGCCACGAGTCGACAATGCATCACATCGAGACGTCACTACAGCACGCCGGACCCTCGTCTTCTGTGCTGGATCGTCGTCTCAGGTCCAGGCTCGGTCGGAAGCCTCCCGCACCGTGCACGGGAGCCTGCCCGTGCGCTAGACTCGCCTGTGCATCGATCCGGCCATCACCGGGGAGCATCCGGAAGAACGGCAGACGCCCAGGGCGCCGCCCAGTAGACCCGGACGGGACGGCCCGTCACAGCCGAATGAGCGATCCGCTCGCACGTCCCCGCGGGGACGCGGAAGCGGATAAGCGGGGTGGTACCGCGGCAGCGCGTGCGCGTGCAGTCGTCCTCGCACGGGAAGAACCGTAAACAGGGGACGGGTGCCACCGGGTGCGCGGCCCCGCTCACCAAAGGACGCTCATGAGCGAAAACATCTATCCCAAGCCGGGATCAGCCTTCGGCCTGTCGGCCTCACCCTCATTCCCCTCGCTCGAACAGCGCATCCTGGACTTCTGGGACACCGACGACACGTTCCGGGCGAGCGTCGAGTCGCGTGATGCGGGAACAGCCGGTGAGAATGAGTTCGTCTTCTACGATGGACCCCCGTTCGCGAACGGCCTGCCGCACTACGGCCACCTCCTCACCAGCTACGTGAAGGACGTCGTGCCCCGCTACCAGACGATGCGCGGCAAGAGGGTCGAGCGCCGCTTCGGCTGGGACACCCACGGACTGCCCGCGGAGCTCGAGGCGATGAAGCAGCTGGGACTCAAGACGAAGGACGAGATCCTCGAGATGGGGGTCGGCACCTTCAACGAGGCCGCGCGCGCCTCGGTCCTCAAGTACACCGATGAGTGGCAGGACTACGTCAACCGGATGGGTCGCTGGGTCGACTTCGAGAACGACTACAAGACCCTCAACCCCACATTCATGGAATCCGTCCTGTGGGTCTTCAAGACCCTCTTCGACAAGGGCCTCATCTACGAGGGCTACCGCGTCCTCCCGTACTGCTGGTCCGATGAGACCCCGCTGTCCAACCACGAGCTGCGCATGGACGACGACGTCTACAAGATGCGACAGGATCCGGCGGTCACGATCGGCTACAAGCTGAGCGAACCGGACGCGGACGGCAATGACGAGTGGGTCCTCATCTGGACGACGACCCCGTGGACCGTGCCCAGCAACCAGGCGGTCGCCGTGCACCCGGGCACCGACTACGTCGCCGTGAAGGCCGGTGCGGATGCCCCGGAGGAGTTCGCCGGGAAGACGTTCGTGCTCGCCCGCGCCCTCCTCGCCGCGCACTCCCGCGAGCTGGGGGAGGAGCCGGAGATCGTCCGCGAGTACACGGGCGCCGACCTCGTGGGGCGCACCTACGAGCCGCCCTTCCCGTACTTCGAGGGCAAGCAGTCCGAGTACGGCGAGCGGATGCACACGATCCTGTCGGCCGACTTCGTCACGACGGACGACGGCACGGGCATCGTCCACCAGTCGCCGGCCTTCGGTGAGGAGGACAAGCTCCTCACCGACGAGTACGGCATCACCGCTGTGCGCCCCGTGGACGACGCGGGACGCTTCGACCACCAGGTGCCGGACTACCGCGGTCAGCAGGTATTCGACGCGAACCGCGACATCGTCCGCGACCTCAAGAACCACACGGGTCCGATGGAGGGCCGCTCCGCGCTGCTCCTGCGCCACGAGACGTACGACCACTCGTACCCCCACTGCTGGCGCTGCCGGAATCCTCTGATCTACCGCGCGGTGTCCTCCTGGTTCGTGTCCGTCACCGCGATCAAGGAGACGATGCTCGCGACGAACGAGGAGATCACCTGGGTCCCGGACAACGTCAAGCACGGGCAGTTCGGCACATGGCTGGAGAATGCCCGCGACTGGTCGATCACCCGCAACCGCTTCTGGGGATCCCCGGTCCCGGTGTGGCGGTCGGATGATCCGGAGTACCCGCGCCTCGACGTCTACGGCTCGTTCGCAGAGATCGAGCGCGACTTCGGACGTCTGCCCGTGGACGAGAACGGCGAGCCGAACCTCCACCGCCCCTATGTCGACGACCTCACCCGTCCGAACCCCGACGATCCGACGGGGAAGTCGACGATGCGCCGCGTCGAGGACGTCCTCGACGTGTGGTTCGATTCCGGCTCGATGCCGTACGGCCAGGTGCACTACCCGTTCGAGAACGCCGAGTGGTTCGAGAACCACTACCCGGCGGACTTCATCGTCGAGTACATCGGACAGACGCGCGGCTGGTTCTACACGCTGCACATCCTGGCGGCGGCGCTCTTCGAGAAGCCGGCGTTCCGCGATGTGATCTGCCACGGGATCGTCCTGGGCTCCGACGGCCAGAAGATGTCGAAGAGCCTGCGCAACTACCCGGACGTCAGCGAGGTATTCGACCGCGACGGGTCCGACGCGATGCGCTGGTTCCTCATGTCCAGCTCCATCCTGCGCGGCGGCAACCTCGTCGTGACGGAGCAGGGCATCCGTGACGGCGTGCGTCAGGTGCTGCTGCCGCTGTGGAACTCATGGCAGTTCTTCGCCACGTACGCGAACACGGCGGACGGTCCGGCAGGGCCCGCCTCCGGATACGAGGCGCAGGACTCCCTGCAGTCGGACCAGGTGCTCGACCGCTACCTCGTCGCGAAGACCCGGGAGTTCCTGGACGAGTTCCAGTCCGCGATGGATGCGTATGACATCTGGGCGGCATGCGGACTGGCGAACAGCCACCTCGACATGCTGACGAACTGGTACGTCCGCCGTTCCCGCCGACGCTTCTGGGACGGCACGGAGGAGACGCACCCGACCTTCGACGTCTTCGCCACGAGCTTCGAGGCGCTGCTGCGCGCGATCGCCCCGCTCCTGCCGTTCGCGACGGAGGAGATCTGGAAGAGCCTCACCGGCGGCCGTTCGGTCCACCTCGCGGACTACCCGGACGCCCAGGCGTTCCCCGCGGACCGGGACCTCGTCGACGCGATGGACTTCACCCGCGCCGTGTGCTCGGCAGGCTCCGCGCTGCGCAAGGCGCGCAACCTCCGCGTGCGCCTGCCGCTGTCGGACCTGGTCCTCGTCACGGACCTCGAGATGGGCGAGGAGTTCACGTCGATCATCGCGGATGAGCTCAACGTCAAGTCCGTGCGTGTGCTCGGCACCTCTGAGGCGCGCGATGCCGGGTTCTCGTTCGAACGCAGGCTCAGCGTGAACGCCCGGGCAGCAGGACCCCGCCTGGGCAAGGACGTGCAGCAGGCGATCCGCGGTTCGAAGACGGGAGACTGGTCGGTCGAGGACGGAGTCGTCACCTCGGGCGGCATCGCACTCGTCGAGGGCGAGTACGCGCTCGAGGAGCACGCGGAGTCCGCGTCGGAGTCCCTGGCGCTCGCGCCGGTGGAGGGCGGCTTCATCGCCCTGGACACCGCGCTGACCGACGAACTCGAGGCCGAAGGCACGGCCCGCGATGCGATCCGTGCCATCCAGGGCGTGCGCAAGCAGCTGGCCCTGCACGTCTCGGATCGCATCCGGGTCACCCTGTACGCTCCCGAGGCCGTCGCGACGGCACTTACGGCCCACCGAGACCTCGTGGCCGGCGAAGTGCTCGCCGAAGCTCTGGACGTCGCCGGGTCGGACGCCGCGGCGGCCGACGCGACGACCGTCCGTGAACTGGGTGAGGGCGTCTCCGTGCGCGTGGTGCGGGCATGACCGGCCACGACGACGAACTCGCACCGATCCTGCCGGAGGACGACGACGCCGAGGCTGCGACGGGCTCCGCATTCTGGGCCGACACCGAAGACGATCTCGCAGACGGGTCCGGCGATGACCTCGCAGGTGCAGCCGGTGCATCCGGTGAGGAGGCCCTCGAGGCACCGGTCGAGACCGCGGAGGACACCGCAGCCCTCGCCCGCGTGTACTCAGCACTGCTGGCGCGGGCAGGGGAGACCCAGGTCGAACTGCGCCTCGATGCGACCCGACGGGCGTGCGAGCTGCTCGGTGACATCCACACCGCGGCACCGGCGATCATGGTGACGGGGACGAACGGGAAGACGTCGACGGTCCGGATGGTCGACACGCTGCTGAGTGCGCACAACCTGCGCGTGGGCCGCTTCACGAGCCCGCACCTCAACCGCGTGACGGAACGGATCGGCGTCGACGGAGACGACGTCAGCGCTGCGGCGTTCGCCCGCGTCTACGACGAGATCGAACCGTACCTGCAGATGATCGACGCGGCTCTCGCGGACGAGAGGCGGCCGGGTCTGACCTTCTTCGAAGCACTCACGGTGCTCGCACTTGCCGTGTTCGCGGATGCTCCGGTCGACGTGATGGTGCTCGAGGTCGGCATGGGCGGCGAATGGGACTCGACGAACGTCGTCGACGCGCGGGTCTGCGGCTTCACCGCTGTGGGACTCGACCACCAGGCGTATCTCGGCGACACGACGGAGGAGATCGCCCGCACGAAGGCGGGGATCCTCGATCGCTCCGTCGATCCCTCCCCGGAACCGGAACCGCTCGCCATCATCGCCGACCAGCCGGCCGACGGCGTGCTCGCGGTGCTCGCAGATGAGGTGTCCCGCCGAGATGTCCGTGCGTGGACTGAGGGGCAGGGCTATGGCGTGGTCGACCGCACCTTGGCCGTGGACGGCCAGATGGTGTCGCTGCGCGGCATCGGGGGTGACTACCCGGAGCTGTTCCTCCCGCTGCACGGTGCGCATCAGGCGCACAACGCGGCGACTGCGGTCGCGCTGGCAGAGGCCTTCCTCACCGGCGGCGAGCGTCCGCTGGCAGAGGACACTGTGGGGGAGGCCTTCGCCGCGATGACGAGCCCCGGTCGGCTCGAGGTCCTCAAGGCGGAGCCGACCATCCTCGTCGATGGCGCGCACAATCCGGATGGCGCTCGTGCGCTCGCTGAGGCGATGGACGAGGCGTTCGACCTCACCGACGTGACAGCAGTGCTCGGGATGTTCGCGGACAAGGACCCCCACGGGGTGCTCGAGCACGTGCATCGCTTCGCGGACCGCGTCATCGTCACACAGACGCTCAGCGACCGCGCGATGGATCCCGAGGACCTCGCGGCCGCGGCGGCGGAATGGTTCGATGAGGATGACGTGATGATCCGTCCCACCGTCAAGGACGCGCTCATGACCGCGCTGGACCTGGCGGACACCGCCGAGGCCTCCGCCGGAGAACGCGCCCGTGCCGGCATCGCCGTGACGGGCTCACTCCTCACGGCGGCAGAGGCGCGGGTCCTCCTGGGACGAGGAGGGATCGCATGAGCGTCCAGGCCAAGTCGAAGCTTCCGATGCTGTGCGGGACTGTGATCGTGAGTGAAGTGCTGGTGCTCTACTTCGCGGGGCTCACCGGGTACGGACTGCGTCCGGACCTCGTCCCGTACGGAGTGTTCGTCGGGCTGCTGACGTTCACCGCGCTCGTCCTCATCGCAGCCGCAGCACTGCTGCCGCGCAGGAGGTTCGAGCAGCGTCCCGGCATTCTCCTGGGCTGGATCGGCCAGGGCCTGATCCTCGGACTGGGCATCATCATGCCGGCACTGATCATCATCGCGGTGATCTTCGGCTCGATGTGGGCGCTCGGAGCGTACTGGGGCCGGCGCATCGACCGCGAATCGGCCGAACGGGAGGCATAGTCCGGTCGCTGTGAGAGGGAAGGCCCGCCGCCGTTAGACTTGGCCACCGGAAAGACCGACTGACCACCACCTGCTCTACGCAGCATCTGCCCACCTCAGAATTGGAGACTCCATGTCAGAGCGCACGCTCATCCTTGTGAAGCCCGACGGCGTCGAACGCGGACTCGTGGGCGACGTGCTCGCCCGCATCGAGCGGAAGGGCTACCGCCTCGACCGACTCGAGCTCGTGCACCCGACGGATGCGCAGCTGGCTGCGCACTACGCAGAGCACGAGGGCAAGCCGTTCTACCAGCCCCTCGTCGACTTCATGAAGTCCGGTCCCGTCGTCGCGGTCATCGCGTCGGGCGAGGGCGTCATCCGCGGCTTCCGCGTGCTCGCGGGGACCACGGACCCCACCGAGGCTGCTCCCGGCACCGTGCGGGGCGACCTCGCCAGGGATTGGGGCGAGAAGGTCCAGAAGAACATCGTGCACGGCTCGGATTCCGTCGAATCCGCCGAGCGCGAGATCGGGATCTGGTTCCCTGCGAACGCCTGAGAGGAATGCGCTGAGGCGACTGCGCTGAGACGACTGCGCTGAGGCGACCGCGAGGGCGGGGCCGGTCATCGACCGGTCCCGCCCTCGCGCTGTGCGCACTCAGACGACGGGCCGAACGAGTGGGCTCGGGTGAGAGAGCCCGGATGAGCAGGCTCAGATGAGCGAGCCGAAATAGGTCCAGAACTGCGTGACCATCGCGGTCGCGATGACGAGCAGCCAGACCCCGGCGATGAGCAGCGGCATCGAGGCGAGGACGCGGAGGAGCGTCGAGTCCTGAACGGATCGTCCGAACGCGCCGCGCAGCACGTTCGCTGCGAGCACCACGCAGAACTGCACGATCGTCACGACCCACACGACCATGCACCAGGGGCAGCCGACGCCGATCGTGTAGATCGATGTGTACTGCAGGAACGTGACCAGCACGATCCCGCCCAGCAGGCCCATAGCGAGGCCGTTCATGATCCAGCGGGGGATGTCGACGCGGGACAGGAGCAGCACGCCCAGGACGATCGGGACGACGAACGCGACGACGCCCAAGAGCTGGTTGGGGAATCCGAAGATCTCCGACTGCGGGTACTCCATGACGCTGCCGCAGGAGAAGAACGGGTTCAGATCGCAGCCGAGCACCGCGTCCGGGTTCGCAAGGAGGGTGATCTTGTCGACCGTGAGTGCGAACGACGACACGATCCCGATCACCCCGGTGAGGACGAGGAACGTGCCCATCCCGCGATGACCGGTGAACCACCGGCGGGACTGTGCGGGTGCGGGGGGCGCGTCGAGTGTGCTCACGGAGAAAGGATGACACCGGGCGGCCGGGTGCGCAAAGGCTGAGAGTCCCGATGGGCGGTGCGGCGCCGATCGGGGGCACTGAGTCGACCGAGCGGTACTGTGCTGGCATGGAGTTCCGGGACTACGACACGAGGCTCGCCGCCTACTGCGTCATCGTGAGCCGGCAGGACGGGCGCGAGTGCATCCTGCTGAGCATGCTCAGTGCGGACCGGACGCGGTGGGGGAGCATGTGGACCCTGCCGGGTGGAGGCGTCGAGTATGACGAGGGCTTCGAAGAGGCGGCAGTGCGTGAGGTGAAGGAGGAGACCGGCTTCGACGCGGAGATCGTGGGCATGCTCGGCGCGCGGACGTTCACGCCGCAGCGGCGAGGGGACGGCGAACCCGGCGGCAGGCCGTTCAAGAGCGCCGCCGTCATCTTCGAGGCGGTGGTGACGGGCGGGACGCTCGGCACGCTGGAGGTTGGCGGCAGCACGGAGTACGCGGCCTGGGTGCCGATCGACGACGTCGCACCCGGCCCGCAGGCCGCAGGGCGCCTTCCCGACCACACGTCCGCCGGGCCGGACCGCGCGCGTGACGGTGTGCGCGTGGTGTCGACGGTCGGATACGCACTGGATCTGTGGCGACGTCTTCAGAGAACGCGCAGTCTGCCTGTGACATAATGATCGGAGTGCAGGCCCGCACACACCCGGGCCAGGCCCGCTTCCACCGAGCCGAGCAGCGCATGACGGACACTTCGCCGTGCGGCACCCTCGCGCCGGTATGCCAAGCAGAAGCGGCACGTGTCAGGCCGCCGCGCGCATTCGCGCGAGCCGGATACGACGCACCGCAGGTTTCCATGCCCGCCGCTGATCGCCGGGCGCTGACGACCGACCGCGGTCGGGACGCAGGTGTGGCGCCCCGATCGTGGGCAGGAGATCCGACCCATGTCCAACACCCACGACGACGACCTGGACCCCACTGCGGGCATCCTGGCCGATCTCGCGTCGCTGCGCGCCTCGCGCGATGCAGCCGACGATTCCTCTGACGCCGACCCGGACACCCTGTCTGCACTCGATGAGATCGCGGCGGCCGCAGCCCGCCTCCGTGAGCACGAGGGCGACGACGCCGATGACCTCGGCCCCGACGACGATGAGGGCGCGGACGGCGGTCATGATGTCGCGGCCGCCACGACCGCAGAGCCGACGACGACCTCGGGCGGGGGGAGCCGATCGCGCACGGCGCGTTCGGAGCGCTCGGCCGAATCTCTGCGCGGCCTCGTCTTCGAGTCGTATGCATCCGATCGCGACTCCGACGAGGACGACGCCCACAGCGACAGCGGTTCCGGCACCCACCCCGGTGACGGTGCTCATGCGTCGGCCGGCTCACGTGCCGACGAGGAAGACGATGCGACCAGCGTGAGCTCGTCGCGCGCGGTGGATCCTCGCAATCCGTTCTCCCACTCGACCGATGCCACGACCGGCGCCTTCGCACCGGTCGCCGCGCCGGCCGGGGGCGGCCTGCTCTTCCAGCCGCCGCAGGAGGACTACGCGCAGCCGGCGGACCCCGACTGGTACGCGGACGATGACTCCGACGACGATTCGGACGACGACTACGACTCCGACGACCGCTACGACGATCAGGGGCAGACGGACGACGACGCGGACTCGTCGACCGACGACCGCGGCGGATCCGACCGCAGCGATTCCGACGACAGCGGGTCAGACGACAGCGGGTCTGACGACGGGTCAGGGGACGGCCGCGGCCGCTCCCGTCGCCGCCGCGGAGGCCGTGGCCGTCGCTCGCGCGGTCGTGACCGGTCCTCGGAGGACGGGTCCGACGATGATGCGAACGGCAGTGACCAGGCCGGCGGGCACGGCGACGACGACGAGTCGACCTCAGACGCGGACGGCGGCCGTCGCGGCAGCCGACGCGGACGCCGCCGCAGGTCATCCGGCAGCGATGACGCGCACGGCGATGGTGGTTCGGCCTCGGACGCGGACGGCGGGAGAGGCGCGGACGACGGCTCCTCCGACGACGAGTCCGCCTCCGACGGCTCCGGCAGCAGGGGGTCCAACAGGCGAGGCTCCGGCAGCCGGGGGTCCGATAGCGGGCGCTCCGACGGCGGGCGCTCCGACGGCGATCAGGCCGATGGCGATGCCTCCGGGCGCGGTTCGTCGGATGACGGCCACAGCGGATCCTCCGACGGCTCGGGTGACGGACAGGACGACTCCGACGACGACTCCGGTTCATCGCGCCGCCGCCGTCGCCGTCGTGGGCGCTCATCCCGTCGCGACAGCGGTGGGGGAGACACCGGTTCGACGGGCGACGATCAGGTCACCGCGATCAAGGGCTCGACGCGCCTCGAGGCGAAGCGCCAGCGTCGTCGCGAGGGCAGGGAGGCCGGCAGGCGACGCCCGCTGCTGACCGAGGCGGAGTTCCTCGCACGTCGCGAATCCGTCACCCGGACGATGCTCGTCCGCGAGCAGTCGGATCGCACACAGCTCGCAGTGCTCGAGGACGGCGTGACCGTCGAGCACTACCTCAGCGAGCACAAGGCGCAGGCGTCCCTCATCGGGAACGTCTACATGGGCCGTGTCCAGAACGTGCTGCCCAGCATGGAGGCCGCGTTCATCGACATCGGGAAGGGCCGCAACGCGGTCCTCTACGCCGGTGAGGTGAACTGGGACGCTCTGGGGATGAACGGCAAGCCGCAGCGCATCGAGCAGGCGCTCAGCTCCGGCGATTCGGTCCTCGTCCAGGTGACGAAGGATCCGGTCGGCCACAAGGGCGCGCGGCTGACGAGCCAGATCTCGCTGCCCGGCCGCTTCCTGGTCTACATCCCCGGCAACTCCATGACGGGCATCAGCCGGAAGCTCCCGGACAACGAGCGCGCACGCCTCAAGAAGCTGCTCAAGGAGATCCTGCCGGAGCAGGCCGGAGTCATCGTGCGCACCGCGTCGGAAGGCGCGTCGGACGACGAGTTGCGTCGCGACGTGGACCGCCTCACGAAGCGCTGGGAGTCGATCGAGAAGAAGTCGAAGGCACCCAAGGCGTCCGCACCCAAGCTGCTCTACAGCGAGCCCGACATGATCGTGCGGATCATCCGTGACGTCTTCAATGAGGACTTCGATTCGCTCGTCGTGGACGGCGAAGGCGCGTGGGACACGATCCACGAGTACGTCGAAGCGGTCGCACCCGACCTCCTGGAGCGCGTGAGCCGCTACGGAGCGGAGGGGACCGACACCGCAGAGTCCGGTGCGTCAGGCACCGACATCTTCGATCACTTCCGCGTGAACGAGCAGATCGAGAAGGCGTTGAGCCGGAAGGTGAACCTGCCGTCGGGCGGTTCGCTGGTGATCGACCGGACCGAGGCGATGACCGTGGTCGACGTCAACACCGGAAAGTTCACCGGCTCCGGGGGCAACCTCGAGGAGACGGTCACGAAGAACAACCTCGAGGCGGCCGACGAGGTCATCCGACAGCTGCGTCTGCGGGACATCGGCGGGATCATCGTCGTCGACTTCATCGACATGGTGCTCGAGTCGAACCGCGACCTCGTGACACGCAGGCTCGTCGAGTGCCTCGCGCGCGACAGGACCCGTCACCAGGTCGCAGAGGTCACGTCCCTGGGACTCGTACAGATGACGCGCAAGCGGATCGGCACCGGTCTCGCAGAATCGCTGTCCGAGGCCGGAGAGGATCTGTCGGGACGCGGACTCATGCTGCCGGGAACCGATGAGAAGGACTCGGGCGGATCACAGCGAGGCGGCCAGCGCGGCCGCGGGCAGCGGAAGGGCGGCGACGGCGGATCGTCGCGCGGCTCCGACTCTCACCGCGGGTCCGACTCGCGCCGCGCTGCGGACGGCGGACGCGGTTCGGACGGATCGTCGCGCGGGTCGAAGGCTCAGCATGCAGGGCAGGACGAGGAGCGGGACCTGGACGAGCTGAACAGCCAGTCGCGCTCTGCCGTCGCAGCCATCGCGAAGGCCACGCTTAAGAGGTCCGGCGACGAGTCCGACGAGGGAACGGATGCAGCGACTGCTTCGACCCCCGGCGCGTCGGCGAGCACAGCCTCGGCGAACACACCGGATGAGTCGAAGGCGGACGGACGCCGATCACGCCGCCGGGGTGGTCGTTCGCACTCGACGGGGAAGAACGCCGACCCCGCTGCTCAGGGCGCACCCGCTGCCGAGGCTGCACCCGCGGACACTCAGCCGATGGCACCGGCGCTGCCGGAGCCGACGGGGCCGATGCCGCTCATGATCGGCGCCGATTCCTCGACGACAGTGCAGACAAAGGTCGTGAAGAAGGCAGAACAGTCCGCAGCGGAGCCGTCGGGCGCTGAGCCGTCGAGCAAGGAATCTCCGAGCACGGAATCTCCGAGCCCCGAGCAGTTGACGGGGACCACTGCCACGACGGTGGAGCCTCCCGCTCCTGCCGGGCCCATCCTGATGCTGGGCATGGACGACTGATGCGCATTCGACGCTGATTCTCCGTCGGGTGAGGGCCCGGTCATCGCAGACGCGATGACCGGGCTCTTACCTATTCGTTGTTCTGTTCATGCCTGTACAGGTAACAATCAGGTAAACAGTGGCGAGCCGGTCGACTCTGAGTGTGGCGTGAGTCACGGGCACTTGTAGTCTCTGTGACCATGAACACACACTTACTGGCGCATGTGAGCGCGCAGCCTGCCGGACAGGAGCAGGTCGTCAAGATTGAGGAGGCCGTCAATGGGGTCCTCGAGCCTGCAGTCACGGTTTTCGGCAATATAGTCTTCTTCGCCGTGGGGCCCGTCCCCATCGTCGTGATCTGGCTGATCGTCGCCGCCCTCGTCTTCACCATCTACTTCGGCTTCATCCAGTTCCGCGGCTTCAAGGTCGCGCTGGAGGTGATCTCCGGCAAGTTCTCCAGTCCGAGTGATCCTGGAGAAGTCACACACTTCCAAGCGCTCACGTCTGCGGTGTCCGGCACCGTCGGACTTGGAAACATCGCCGGCGTGGGAGCTGCGCTGGCAATGGGCGGTCCGGGCGCCGCATTCTGGATGATCATCGCCGGTCTGCTCGGCATGTGCACGAAGTTCGTCGAGTGCACCCTGGGTGTGAAGTACCGCGAGATCGACGCCGACGGAGTCGTCAACGGCGGGCCCTTCAAGTATCTGCCGGTCGCCTTCTCGCGCTTCTCTCGTCCTGTGGCAAGCGCGCTGACCGGCTTCTTCGCCATCGCCATCCTGCTCTTCGGTGTGGCAGGCGGCGGCATGTTCCAGGCCAATCAGACATACGTGCAGCTCCGCGAGGTCTCCGGTGGCGAAGACAGCATCATCGCCGGACCGACGGGTGGCCTGGTCATCGGACTCCTCATCGCGTTCGTCGTCGGGCTCGTGATCCTCGGGGGGATCAAGTCGATCGGCAGCGTCACCAGCCGCCTCGTGCCGGCTATGGGCATCTTCTACGTGCTCTCCTGCCTGATCGTGATCTTCGGCAACCTGGATCAGGTCCTCCCCGCGCTCGGTGCGATCGTTGCGGGCGCCTTCTCCATGGACAGTGTGGCCGGCGGCATCTTCGGCACGATGGTCGTGGGCTTCCAGCGCGCCGCGTTCTCGAACGAGGCGGGCATCGGCTCCGCGCCGATCGCCCATGCCGCGGTGAAGACCCGTCGTCCGGTGTCGGAGGGCTTCGTCGCCCTCCTGGAGCCGTTCCTCGACACGATCGTCGTCTGCCTCATGACCGCACTGACGATTGTCATCGCCGCAGGTTCTGCGTACGACGGTGCGATGGCCGAGTTCGCTGAGACCGGGCTCTCCCCGGACGGCGTCTCGCTCGTCTCCGCCGGGTTCGCGACGATCTCCCCGTGGTGGCCGGTGTTCCTCGCCTTCGCGGTGATGCTGTTCGCGATCTCGACTCTCATCACATGGGCGTACTACGGTCAGAAGGCCTGGCACTACCTCTTCGGTCGCCGCAAGTCGAGTGACATCCTGTTCCGCTGCATCCTGCTGGCGTTCATCATCATCGGCTGCATCGCGTCCTTCGGTCAGATCGTCAACTTCGCCGATGCCGCACTGTTCTGCTGTGCCTTCGTCAACATCCTCGGCCTCTACATGCTCATGCCGGTCGTCAAGCGTGAGATGAAGGAGTACCTGGCCGACCGGAAGTCGGGCAAGCTCTACGAGCTGGGTGCTGAGGACGACGCGCACCTCGCGCAGATCAAGGAGGAGCAGGGCAACGCCTGAGCGTCCCATCGATCAGCGTCCTCGGACGCGCTGCGCGCCCCGGCACACGCCGGGGCGCGCAGCGCTGTATCGTGGACCTCCGAGGGTCATCTGAGCGCCGGTCAGCGGCGTCGTCGGCGACCCGTGACACCGTGGACACAGGAGGCGGAATGGCCGATATCCCCCAAGAGCTCGCCTCACTGCGCGGCAGCATCGACAATCTCGATGCGGTACTCATCCACGTTCTGGCAGAGCGGTTCAAGCTCACGGAGCGTGTCGGGCGGCTCAAGGCCGAGCACGAGCTCCCCGCGGCGGATCCGGCTCGCGAGGCTCGCCAGGTGGATCGGCTGCGGGCGCTCGCAGAGGAGGCGAACCTCGATCCGGAGTTCGCGGAGACGTTCCTCGCCTTCACCGTCGCAGAGGTCATCCGTCACCACGAGCGGATCGCCGACGAGGCCCGCGGGGAGAGCGACGGAGACTCCGCAGAGGGCGGCCGCTCGCGTTGACCGAGACTCCGCGGGTGCGCTAGGATTGACCGTCGGTGCTCTGAGCACCGAGAGCAGATCCCCCCTCGTAATGGGACGTTCGGATTCAGCCGGTCCCCACCGGCTGCGGACGCCAAGGAGGGGTCGCTCCGCACATGGAGAAGCCGCGCGGCGTACGGTCGCGCGCAGGAGTGAAGCGAGAGGTACGCACATGGTCTACGCCATCGTCCGCGTCGGCGGCCATCAGGAGAAGGTCAGCGTCGGCGACGTCATCACCGTCAATCGGATCAAGGCGGAGGCCGGCGATTCCGTCGAGCTCCCCGCAGTCCTCCACGTGGATGGCGATACCGTCACCACGGCTGCAGATGCGCTGTCGAAGATCTCGGTCTCCGCAGAGGTTCAGAATGAACTCCGCGGACCCAAGATCGTCATCCAGAAGTACAAGAACAAGACGGGTTACAAGAAGCGTCAGGGCCACCGCCAGGACCTCACCCGACTCAAGATCACCGGCATCGCCTGAGCGACAGCGACATCTGAAGGAGAATTACCCATGGCAACAAAGAAGGGCGCAAGCTCCACGAAGAACGGCCGCGACTCGAACGCCCAGCGCCTCGGCGTGAAGCGCTTCGGGGGCCAGGTCGTCAGCGCAGGTGAGATCCTCGTCCGCCAGCGCGGCACTGCCTTCCATCCCGGCGCCAACGTGGGCCGGGGCAAGGACGACACGCTGTTCGCTCTGTCGGCCGGCACCGTCGAGTTCGGCGCGAAGGGCGGCCGCAAGGTCGTCAACATCCTCGCGGGCTGACACCAGCACCACTGCGAACCGCAGTATGAGCGGGGCGAGTCGATCACGACTCGCCCCGCTCCTGCGTTCCACGACCGCACGGTGCGTGCGGTCGACCACCACCGTAGGATCGTGGGTGCGCCCCACCTCCGTCATCCTGCCCCTTCCATCCCTGTGAGGCACCCATGGCCACTGAGTTCATCGACCGCGTCACCCTGCACATCGCAGGCGGGGACGGCGGAAACGGCTGCGTCTCGATCAGACGTGAGAAGTTCAAGCCCCTGGGCGGCCCGGATGGCGCCAACGGCGGTGACGGGGGAACCGTGGTGCTCGAGGTCGATGCGCAGACCACGACGCTGCTTCCGTACCACCGCTCCCCGCACCGCCGCGCAGCGCACGGCGGGATCGGCAAGGGCGACCTGCGCCACGGCGCCGACGGCGGCGAGCTGGTCCTCCCCGTCCCGGAGGGCACCGTCGTGAAGACGAAGTCCGGAGAGGTGCTGGCCGACCTGGTGGGCCACGGAACGCGCTTCATCGCCGCAGCGGGCGGACGAGGCGGCCTGGGCAATGCCGCTCTCGCGTCGACGAAGCGCAAGGCTCCCGGCTTCGCCCTGCTCGGGATCCCGGGGGAGGAGCGCTCCCTCGTGCTCGAGATCAAGTCGGTGGCGGACATCGCCCTCGTGGGCTTCCCCTCCGCGGGGAAGTCCAGCCTCATCGCTGCGATGTCGGCGGCACGGCCCAAGATCGCGGAGTATCCGTTCACGACGCTGGTGCCGAACCTCGGGGTCGTCGAGGCCGGGGGGACCCGCTTCACCGTCGCGGATGTCCCCGGCCTCATCCCCGGCGCCGCAGAGGGCAGGGGACTCGGACTCGAGTTCCTGCGCCACGTCGAGCGCTGTGCCGGCCTGGTCCACGTGATCGACCTCGCCACCTGGGAGACGGACAGGGACCCTGTGAACGATCTGCGGGCGATCGAGGCGGAGCTGGCGGACTACGCAGTCGACATCGCCCACGGCGGCGACCTGCTGCCACTCGATGAACGGCCCACCCTCGTCGCCCTCAACAAGATGGACGTGACCGATGGTCGCGAGATGGCCGATATGGTGCGTCCGGAGCTGGAGGCCGCGGGCTACCGGGTCTTCGAGATCTCCGCCGTGTCGCACGAGGGCCTGCGCGAGCTGTCGTTCGCCATGGCCGGTCTCGTGGAGGCCGAGCGCGCCCGTCGCGAAGCGGAGCCCGATGTGCCGGAACGCGTCGTCCTGCGTCCCCGGGCCGTCGACGACAAGGGCTTCCGCGTCGTCGTCGAGCACGCCGACGACGAGCCCGTCTACCGCATCCTGGGCGACAAGCCCGAGCGCTGGATCCTGCAGACGGACTTCTCCAACGACGAGGCCGTCGGCTACCTGAGCGATCGACTCGACCGTCTGGGCATCGAGGCGGAGCTGTTCCGCGCCGGTGCAGTGCCCGGTGCGACGGTCGTCGTGGGCGCGGGCGATGGCGTCATCTTCGACTGGGACCCCACGATGGTCGGCGGTGCCGAGCTGCTCGGAGGCCGTGGACACGACGCCCGCTTCGAAGATCGCACACGTGCCACGCGCCGTGAGCGGAAGGAAGCATTCCACGATCGCATGGATGCGAAGGCCGCGACCCGTGCGGAGTTCGAGGCTGAGCGCGTCGCGGAGAACGCGGCCAAGGAGCGCGAGGCTCGTGCCGAGCGCACCGCTCGCCCTGCACCCGAGAGCGTTGACGACGGCGGCGAGGACGGGCGGTCGTGATCACTGAGGCCCTGACCAGGGCCCAGGTGGGCGATGCCAAGAGGATCGTCGTGAAGATCGGCTCCTCGTCGCTCACGACGATGGCGGACGGACTCGACCACGATCGGCTGCGCCGGGTCGCGGACGTGCTGGGCGCGGAGCGCGCGGCCGGCAGGGAAGTCGTCCTCGTATCGTCCGGCGCGGTCGCCGCGGGACTGGACCCGATGGGCATCTCCCGACGTCCCAAGGACCAGGCGACCAAGCAGGCCGCCGCAGGTGTGGGCCAGAGCCTCCTGATGGCGGCCTACACCCAGGCGCTGGCCGCGCATCGTCTGGTTCCCGCACAGGTGCTGCTCACCGCCGACGATCTCATCCACCGCGCGAAGTACCGCAACGCCCAGCGGGCTGTCGAACGCATGCTGGCGCTGGGGATCTTCCCCATCGTGAATGAGAATGACGCGGTGGTCTCGCACGGAGTCCGGTTCGGCGACAATGACCGCCTGTCGGCGCTGGTCGCCCACCTCATCCACGCGGAGGCGCTCGTCCTCCTGTCCGATGTCGACGCCCTGTGCACTGCACCGCCGGGGACGCCGGGCAGCGAGCGCGTGCCGTTCATCTCGGGTCCCGGGCATCTGGACGAGCTGAGCATCGGCGGCACGGGTGCTGCCGGGACCGGCACCGGCGGGATGGTGACGAAGGTCCAGGCCGCGACGATGGCGGCCGATTCCGGGATCGCCACGATCCTCACGTCTGCGGACCGCGTGGCCGAGGCCGTGGCCGGGGACGACGTCGGAACCGCCTTCGGTGTGACGCACCGCCGGAGATCCACCCGGCTCCTGTGGCTGGCGCACCTCGCGCAGAAGCACGGGACGGTGCACGTGGACGAGGGTGCGGCGCGCGCAGTGTCCGAACGGGGCAGATCGCTGCTCGCCGTCGGCGTGACCGGCGCGGACGGCGGATTCGACGCAGGAGACCCCGTGGACGTCCGCGGTCCAAACGGCGCACTCGTCGCTCGCGGCATCGCCAACTTCGCCGAGGACGAGCTGCCGGCCATGATCGGCAAATCGTCGGAGGAGTTGGGCAACACTCTCGGGGCGGACTACCGTAGAGAGGTCATCCACCGGAACGACATGGTCCTCACGGACGCGGTTTTCGAGCAAGGGGAGCAATGACGACTGACATCAGCCCACGCGTGGTCCGCGGGGTCACACGTGTCGTGGCGGCGGCGAAGGAGGCGTCCAGCGGGGTTGCCCAGGCATCGACGCGCCTCAAGGACGACGCGCTCGAAGCCATCGCGCAGAGACTGGAAGCGAATGTCGACGACATCCTGGCGGCGAACGCGGAGGACATCGAGACCGCGCGCATGCGCGGAGTCGACGAGCCCCTCGTCGATCGCCTGACCCTGACGGAAGCACGGATCCTCGACATCGCCGGCGCTGTCCGCGAAGTCATCGGCCTGCCCGACCCCGTGGGAACGGTGGAGCACGGCAGGACGATGCCCAATGGGATGCGCGTCTCGCAGGAGCGCGTGCCCGTCGGAGTCGTCGGTGCGATCTACGAAGCACGCCCGAACGTCACAGTCGACATCGCAGCGCTCGCGCTCAAATCGGGGAACGCCGTGGTCCTGCGCGGCGGATCCGCGGCCCGCTCGTCCAACACACTGCTCATAGAGCTCCTCCGCACGGCCGTGGAGTCCGTCGGACTGCCGTCCGCGACCGTGACCGGGATCGATGAGTTCGGTCGCGATGGCACGACCGTTCTCATGCAGGCGCGCGACTACGTCGACCTGCTGATCCCTCGCGGGGGAGCGGACCTGATCTCCAAGGTGGTCCACGAATCGCTGGTGCCCGTCATCGAGACGGGGGTCGGCAACGTGCACATGTTCATCGACTCCTCCGCCCCGGTCCGGATGGCCACGGATCTGGTCCTCAACTCGAAGACGCATCGTCCCAGCGTCTGCAACGCGCTGGAGAACCTGCTGGTCCACGAGAAGGCGGCCAAGCGAGTGCTGCCGAAGATCCTCACGGCGCTGAATGAGGCGGGCGTCGTCGTGCGCGCGGACAAGGCGGTCGACGAATTCGCGCCGAGCGGCATGAAGATCCGGCGCGTGACGCGGCGCGACTGGGCCAAGGAGTACCTCGGCCTCGAACTGGCCGTGAAGCTGGTGGCGAACGTCGATGAGGCGATCGAGCACATCCACGCCTACACCTCCGGCCACACCGAGGTCATCGTGACGAACGACCTGTCGAATGCCGACACCTTCGTCCAGGCCGTCGACGCCGCGGCTGTAGGAGTGAACGTCTCGACCCGCTTCACCGACGGCGGACAGCTGGGCTTGGGCGCGGAGGTCGGGATCTCGACTCAGAAGCTCCACGCACGGGGGCCGATGGGCCTGGATGCGCTCACGACCACGAAATGGATCATGCGGGGCAACGGTCAGATCCGCGCGTGACCGCTCGCAGCGGGAACGCGGTCGGCGGGCCGCTTCTGCAATCGCCGATCCGACATGAGAGACTTGTCCCGAACTATCGACCACTCCCACGAAATCGAAGGACGTAAACCATGGCGACTTCCATCCTCGCTTCCGTCGCGGCGACTCCGCACGTCGTGTACGACCTGCCGATCCCCCCGATCGGCTTCGGTCTCATCACCTTCTCGATCCTCATGTTCCTGGGCGTCGTCACGCTGTCGTGGAAGGGCATCTCACACCGTCACTGATCCGTTCGTCGACCGAAGACCCCTCCGCGAGTGAATCCCGTTCACGCAGACGCACCGCCCCGCCGCATCGGCGTCATGGGCGGTACTTTCGATCCCATCCACAATGGCCACCTCGTCGCTGCGAGCGAAGCGGCGGCGACGTTCGAGTTGGACGAAGTGGTCTTCGTGCCGACCGGCAGGCCGTGGCAGAAGGAAGAGCGGCGGGTGTCCGCTGCGGAGGACCGCTACCTCATGACGGTCATCGCGACGGCTTCGAATCCTCGGTTCACGGTGTCACGGGCTGACATCGACCGACCGGGACACACCTACACGATCGACACGCTGAGGGATCTTCGCGAGGTGTACGGTGAAGACGCGGACATGTTCTTCATCACGGGCGCGGATGCGCTCGCGCAGATCCTGTCGTGGAAGGATTCGGACGAGCTCTTCGCCCTCGCACATTTCGTGGGCGTATCGCGGCCGGGGCACGCGCTGACCGGCGATGGACTGCCGACCGGCAGGCTCAGTCTGCTGCAGATCCCCGCACTCGCGATCTCGTCGACCGAATGCCGACAGCGCGCGAAGGAGGATCTGCCCGTCTGGTACCTGGTACCGGACGGCGTCGTCCAGTACATCGCTAAGCACAATCTGTACAGGAGTGACATTGGCTGAGAAGTTCATGACGCGACGGGAGCGCCGCGAAGCTGAGCGCCGCGCGGCAGACGCTGCGTACGACGCTCAGCAGTCGCCTGACGCAGTCGAAGCGGACGCTCCTGCGGCGGCCGGTGAGCCGGAGGTGCCCGAGGCTGTCCGTCCGGAACCTGCGCTGGAGCCGGAGTCCGTGCCCGAACCGGAACCTGCACCCGAACCGGAGATCGCGCCCGAACCGGAGTTCGTGCACGCGACCCAGCCGGAGTCCGCACAGGCGAAGGCAACCGGATCCGCCGACGCGGATGCTTCGGTGCCGCCGGCTCCTCTGACCCCACCTCGCGGGCAGTCGTCGTCGAAGTCGACCACTCCTGAGGCGTCTGCTCCTGAGGCGTCTGCTCCTGAGGCGCCCGCCGACGTCCCCGCGGCGCCCACGCACGCGCCAGCGGCACCCGCAGACGATTCCACATCCG
This sequence comes from Brevibacterium sp. Mu109, assembly GCF_900169375.1. Taxonomy (NCBI): domain Bacteria; kingdom Bacillati; phylum Actinomycetota; class Actinomycetes; order Micrococcales; family Brevibacteriaceae; genus Brevibacterium; species Brevibacterium sp. Mu109. The sequence continues at coordinate 32,958 of NZ_FXZF01000014.1, read as the reverse complement.
CTGCCGAGGCCTCCTCACCCTCTGCCGACGTCCCGGCCACGTCCGCATCGACCCCCGAGGTGCCCCGGTTCGCATCCCGCGGTGAGCGCAAGCGGTTCCTGCGCGAGCACGATCTGCCATCGGACATCTCGACGGCGGCCATCCCGCGCGTGCTGGCCGAGCGCGAAACCGAAGGCTCAGACGCACAGGACCCGACATCAGACGCACAGGCACCGACAGGGGGCACGGCTCCGGGTGACTCGGAGACGCGCGTCTCCGGCGATGCTCCACCGACCGCAGTCGTCGCGGGCACGCCCGATGATGTCTCCGCCACCACGGCCGCCGTCTCCCAGGACGACGCCACCGGTTCAGGCGACACTACGGCTGTGGACGGCGCCGCCTGGGACGGCGAGACCACCACGGACGCCGAGATCACCCGGGAAGACGAGGCCACCGCGGAGGACGCGTCCGCTTCGGCGGACGCGGCTGGTCCGGGGATCGCATCCGGCCCGGAAGGCGTCGGCGTCGCGGCATCCACCGATACTGCGGCTCCCACTGACGCCGCTTCACCCACTGACACGGCAGCACCCACTGACGCCGCCGCACCCACCGATGCTGCAGGGCCAGTCGACGCGGATGCTGCGAGGACACCTGCGCCTGATTTCGACCTCGCACGCCACCGCGTCGATGCGAGCCCGACCGGTCCGGATTTCGAGACGAGCTCGACTGCCGTCATCGCACCGTCCGCCATCGGTGACTTCGACGCCCCGCTGCAGCGCCGCACCCCTGTGGTGAAGCCCCCGACCGGTTCGAACATCCGCGTCGTGACCGGTGCGCTCCCGATCATCAAGCCGGAGGACCTCGACGACAACCCGCCGACGACCCCGCTGTCGACGATCGATGAGGCATCGCTCGGCACCGGGACGTTCAGCACCGCCTCCCGCACGTCCGCCGGTCAGACCATGGTGTCGACCGCCGACCGCGGTGACGCCTGGCGGAGCGTCGGGGCTGCCAGCGCCGACGAGGAAGAGGATTCCGACGAACTCGAAGAGCCGCCGGCCAAGCCCATGAGCGCTCGGTCCGTGACGAACGAGGACGGCGAGATCCTGGTCGCCGAACGCAACTCGATGGTCCCCTACATCGTCTTGGGCGCTGCCGGCTTCGTCGCACTCGCCCTGGTCGTCATCGCCCTGTTCCTGCTCCTCTGACCGCACACCGGAAGGACCCCGTGTCAGCCACACCTGAAGCAGTCTCCCTCGCCCGCACCGCCGCAGCAGGCGCCGCCGAAAGGCTGGGATCGGACATCGTCGCGCTGGATGTCAGCGCGCAGCTGGTCATCACGGACGTGTTCGTCGTCGTGTCGGCCTCCTCCGAGCGCCAGGTGGCCGGCATCGTGGACCGGATCGAAGAGCTCCTGCTCGAGCGTCACGAGGCGAAGCCGGTGCGCAGAGAAGGCAAGAGCGGCGGCCGGTGGGTACTCCTGGACTTCGCCGACATCGTGGTGCACGTCTTCCACCAGGAGGACCGGGAGTTCTACGCGCTGGAGCGCCTGTGGAAGGACTGCCCCGTGGTGGACGTGGCAGACGCGGTCGCATCGGCCGAGGCCGTCTCGCCTGCAGACGTCGGTTCCGGGGAGGAATGACGATGGTCCGCTCGCTCACGCTCCTGCGCCACGGACGCACTGCGTACAACGCCGAAGGCCGTTTCCAGGGTCAGGTGGACGTCCCGCTCGACGATCTGGGCGAGGCACAGGCCCGAGCGGTCGCTGTGCATCTGGCCGGATCGTCGACGGTGTCCCGGATCGTGGCATCGGACCTGCGCCGCGCTGCGCAGACCGCTCAGGCACTGTCCGACGAAGCGGGTGTCGCGGTCGAGTTCGACAGTGCGCTGCGGGAGATCTCCGTCGGTGAGTGGGAGGGCCACACCCGTGACGAGATCGCGAAGATGTGGCCGGACGAGCTTGACGCATGGCTGGCCGGTGTCGACATGCGCCCGCCCGGGGGAGAGAGCCGGGATGAGTCGGCGACGCGCGTCTGCAGTGCGATCACGCGACTGGCAGACGAATCCGGTGCGGACAGCGACCTGGTCGTCGTCGCGCACGGCGCTGTCATCCGCGGAGCGACGGAGATGCTGCTCGGGATGGAGCACGGCGAAGGTCGTCTGGGCGTGCTCACGAACTGCACGTACGCGCGGCTGAGCCCGGGCCGCGACGGCTGGGTGCTGCGCGCGTGGGGCGGCGGAGCCGAATCAGTCGCGCTCGCACGACCCGGTGAGGACGCCGAGGTCGTCGCCGCGCGCTGAGCAGTCATCACACCAGGCTGCGTGCCAACTCCAGCAGGGTGCGAGCCGACGCATCCCATGAGTGCGCGGCCGCCCGCTGCGGCGCTGCTGCCGACGCCCGAGACCACTGAACCGGGTCCTCCAGCCTGCGGACAGCGCGGGCGAAGTCCTCGGGGTTGTCGGGATCGGCGAACAGGGCGGGGGAGTCCACGCCCTCAAGGGCGCCTGCGACCTCGCGGAAGATCGGCATGTCCGTCACGACGACGGGGACCCCGCGCGACAGGGCCTCGACGACGGGTAGGCCGTACCCCTCGGCACGCGACGCCGTGACGAGTGCCGTCGCACGGTCCAGCAGTGCGGCGTAGTCCTCATCGCTGATCCCCCGGTGGAAGAACGCCCGCGCACCATCCGGGATGAGTGCACGCAGAGCGACCTCTCGCTGCGGAGAGATCCCCGACGCCAGATGCAGGGTGTATCCGGGCAGCCACCTGAGTGACCGGACCAGGGCCTCGGCGTTTTTGTAGGGGAGGAAGGCGCCCATGTAGACCAGCGTGCGCGCGTCGTGTCCACTCGCGCGCTCGGGCAGAGGTTCGACCGGGTCCGCCGCGTTCGGGATCACCGTCAGGGGCCGCCGCGTGAGCGAGTGCTCCACCATGAGGTCGCGCGTGGTCTGTGACACCGTCGCCACGGCATCGGCACGGTTGAGCAGCAGTCGCTGCGGCTGATAGGACGTGTGGAAGGCGCGCCACAGTCCCCGGATCGGCAGCGGGAGATCCCGCGGCGGAGTGGGGTGGTCGTAGTAGATGAGATCGTGCAGCGTGAGGATGAGCTGGTAGTCCCTGCCCCACGACCCCATTGTCTGCATCGGTGAGAAGACGACGTCGGGTGTGAGACGGTTCACCTGGCGGGCCAGGAACGGCTCGGCCGGGGACGTGGGCGAGGAGATCCGGTGGGTGAGCACCGGAGGCAGCATGTCCACCTGTCGGGGGTCGCTCACGAGAGCCTCGACGGTCACGGACGGATCGTTCGCGGTGATCCGCGTGAGAGCTGTGAGGATGCCTGCTCCGTAGCGGGAGATGCCGTCGTGCCGCGGCCAGCGGGTGTACCTCGCGTCGAACAGGAATCGCATGTTCTCCAGCGTATCCGCCCGGCAGATCGAGTGCGTCAGCCATTTTGCACGTCTTTCACACGACTCTGTAGGGTGAAGAAACTGAAATTTCTACCTCCGGGCGACTCTGTCACTTCCGCGGGGACCTGACAGTGAACCGGAGGTGGGCGAGGATGTCGATCGTGTGGACACTGGGCGTGCTCGCGGTGATCGTGTTGCTGACGCCGGCCATCACCGCGCGCCTCGGCAGGCATGCGGGCTGGGTGCTCGCGGCGGGATACCTCGCTGCGACTGCGGCCTTCCTGCCGGCGGTGCGGGCGGCTCTCGACGGGGCACCGCTCGAATGGACGCGCCCGTGGATCCCGGGCCTGGGAGTCGAGCTGGCCTTCCGCGCAGACGGGATCGGCGTCGTCTTCACACTCATCGCCCTGCTCGTGGGCGCGGCTGTGCTCGCCTACTCCACCGGCTATCTGGGCCGCGGCCGGCAGCTGAGCTTCTACTGGCTCATGTGCACCTTCACGCTCGCGATGACCGGGCTGGTCCTCACCGATGATCTGCTTGTCCTCTTCCTCTGCTGGGAAGTGACCAGCCTCGCCTCGTTCCTGCTCATCGCGCGGTCCGGCACCACGGCCGAGCACCCCTCGATGCGGACCCTGCTCATCACCTTCCTCGGCGGGCTGACACTTCTCGCGGCGATCGCCGGGATCATCGTGGTCACCGGCACGACGCGGATCAGCGAAGCTCTCACCTCGTCGGCCTGGGACGGTGCTGATCCCGCGCTCGTCTCGACGATCGCCGTGCTCGTCGCGGTGGCGGCGATGACGAAGTCCGCGCAGTTCCCGTTCCACTCCTGGCTGCCCGACGCGATGGCGGCCGCGACTCCCGTGAGCGCCTACCTGCACGCTGCGGCGGTCGTGAAGGCAGGCGTCTTCCTGCTCATCCGCTTCAGCCCGGCCTTCCACGACGTTCCGGCCTGGAACGTACTCCTGATCGTCGCGGGACTCCTCACGACCGCGCTCGGCGGCTGGTTCGCACTGAACCAGTCCGACATCAAGAAGCTCATGGCCTATTCCACGGTCAGCCAGCTGGGACTCATCACGGCCGCGATCGGCGTGGGGACGGAAGCCGCGCTGGTGGCTGCGGTGCTCCACGTGATCGCACACGCGCTCTTCAAATCCGGCCTGTTCATGATGGTGGGCGTCGTCGACCATGTGGCCCACACCCGTGAGGTCGGGAAGATCCCGCGGCTCATCGGACGTGCCCCCGCCTCGTTCGCGGTGGTCGTGCTGGGCTGCGCCTCCATGGCAGGGATCCCGCCGCTGCTGGGCTTCGTGTCGAAGGAGTCCGTGTTCACGGGTCTGCTCGACGCACCCGGCGGTGCCTGGGCGGGCTGGGCGGCCCTCCTCGCCGGCGCCGCCGCCTCGGTCCTCACGTTCGCATACTGCGCCAAGCTCGTCTTCGGGTCGTTCGTCGACGGACCCCGGGTCCAGGACGATGAAGTCGGTGCGCAGTCGCCGGTCATGCTCGTGTTCGCGGCGCTGCCGATCCTCGCGTCCGTCCCGCTGGCCTTCATGCTCCCGCAGCTCGAGCGCCTGGTGGTCCCCGCGGTGACAGCGGCACTGCCGGGCACGTCGCCGGAACCGCACCTCGCACTGTGGCATGGGCTCACCCCCGAACTCTTCGCGACGATGGCGATCGTCGCGATCGGCGTCGTCATCATCCTCGCGCGCCGCAGGGTGTGGCGGTTCTTCGATCGTGCGGTTCTCCCATTCGACGGAGCGGACGTCATCAACGCGGTCGAATCGGCGTTCATCCGCCCCGCACACGCCCTCACCCGCTTCACGGAGCCGGTGCGCGCCGCACGGCACGTGGTGCCGGGCCTGGGCCTGCTCTCCGTCGTCATCCTGGCGGGAGTCGCGGCGATCATGCAGGGACCGGGCCTGTCCGCCCCGCAGGAGGGCCTCAACCGCCCCATCGATGCGATCCTCCTCGCACTCATCACGATCGCAGTCGTGGTCGCGTGCCTGGCGCGGTCGAGGATGACCGCCATCGTGGCACTGTCCGCGGTCGGCATCCTCGCGACCGTCCAGATCATGTCGCTCGGTGCTCCGGACGTCACCCTCACCCAGCTGCTCGTCGAAGCCATGACGATCATCATCATGATGCTCGTGCTGCAGAAGCTCCCCCGCACGTTCTGGAAGTATCCCCGCAGGTTCCAGCTCAAGCGCGGGGCGTTCGCCCTGGTCGTCGGTGTCGCCATGGGCATCGCGACGTGGGCGCTGCTGGGTCGCCGCGAACGCTCCGACCTCGCGATGTACTACCTCGAGCAGGCTCCCGAGATCTCCGGCGGCGACAACATCGTCAATACGATCCTCGTCGAGTTCCGTGCGCTGGACACGCTGGGCGAGCTCACTGTGCTCGGCATGGCGGGGATCGCGATCGTGGCGGTCATGTCGTCTGTGCGCGATCGGTACATCGACCCTCCCGCCGCGGACGTTCCCGAAGTGCCGCGCACCCCGTACGTGAGGCTCGGACACGCCGCGTCTCAGCGTGCGGTGTTCGTCGCGTGGCCGAACGTCATCCCGGTCCAGCTCACGGTGCGTCGTCTGATCCCGATCCTCGTCATCACGTCGGCGATCGTGTTCTGGCGCGGGCACAACGAGCCGGGCGGAGGCTTCATCGCCGCCCTCATCGGGTCGGCAGTCATCGGGCTGCTCTACATGTCGACGACCACGGATCGAGCGATCGGTCCACCGCAGGCGCCGGTCGGTCTGATCGGCGGCGGTGTGCTCATCGCGGTCATCACCGGTGGGGTGGGCCTCATCTTCGCCGGGTCGTTCCTCGAGCCGCTGCACGGCTACTTCCTGGGCGAGCACTTCACGACGTCGATGCTGTTCGACGTGGGCGTCTACTTCGCGGTGCTCGGTCTCATCCTCATCAGCTTCAACCTGTTGGGAACCTCGGACTCCGCGTTCACCCCCGCGGGCGACGACGTCCTGGTCGAGGGGACCATGATCCGAGACGTCGACGATGATGCGACAGAGAGCACGCGTGAGCGCGTCGACGAGATGGTGTACGGCGAGATGTCGGGCCCCATGGACTCGGTGCGCGGCGAGCGCCCCTCCTGGTGGAGCCGGAGCCCGGCCCAGCGCAGGCGGAGCGTGGGAGCGCACACGGTGTCTATGTCCCGCGGTCGTGAGTCGGAGGAGAGCGGATCATGATCCTCGCAGTGACAGTGGCGGTCCTGGTGACCGGCGGTGTGTACCTCACGCTCCAGCGCTCGATGGTCCGCGCGGTCTTCGGGATGACGATGATCTCGCACGCAGCGAACTTCATGCTGCTGGCCTCCGGTGTGTCCGCGTGGCGCGGGGAGCCGATCAACGGCCGCACTGACGTCGCGGTCGCCGCTGACCCGCTCCCGCAGGCGTTCGTCCTCACCGCCATCGTCATCACGCTGGCGATCACCATCTTCATGTTGTCGACCGCTGTGTTCGGCCACGACGACGACCAATACCGTCTGCCGGAGACGGGGGAGGAGCGCTGATGGAGAATCCTCCCGTCGCAGCACCGGTCGATCCCGCACTGCTGCTCCTGCTCGTCGCCGTGCCGCTTGCCGCCGCTGCGCTGAGCACCCTCGTCAAATCGCGGACATTCGACCGCACACTCCTCATCGGAGTGCCCGTCTTCGTGGGCGCTGCGGCGGTCGTGCTGCTGGTGATCCACGCGGATCACGCGGTGCTCGCCCACTCCGTGGGCGGGTACCTCAACGGGCTCGCGATCCCGTTCGTGTCGGACAGCTTCGCCGCGCTGCTCCTGCTCGTGACGAGCGTCGCGTCCGTGCTGTGCGGCTGGTTCCTCATCTCCACGGGCGAAGATCAGTACCGCTTCGTGCCCGCGCTCATCCTCATGATGCTGACGGGTGCGTATGGAACGATCCTCACGGGTGACCTCTTCAACATGTTCGTGTTCGTCGAGGTGATGGTGCTGCCGTCCTACGCGCTCATCGCCGTGACGGGGACCTGGCGCCGGCTGGGCGTCGCGCGGATGTTCGTCATCGTGAACCTGCTGACCTCGACGCTGCTCCTGGTGGGAGTGGGCTTCGTCTACGGGACGACGGGCACGGTCAACATCGGGACCCTCGCGGCGATGGACGAGATCGACGCACCGGGCCAGCTGGCTCTGGGCCTCGTGGTCGTGGCGTTCCTCATCAAGGCCGGCGCAGTGCCCGCGCACACGTGGCTGGTGCGGTCGTACCCCAACACCTCCGCCGGGATGATGGCTCTGTTCTCCGCCCTGCACAGCAAGGTCGCGCTCTACGCCATCTTCCGGATCTACGGCACCGTCTTCGGCGAACCGCCCGCATGGACGTGGGCGCTGGCGGTCGTCGCGGTCGCATCGATCCTCGTGGGCTCGCTGTCCGGCATGGCGGAGAATCGCGTGCGCAACACGCTTGCCGTGCAGATGACATCCGGCGTGGGGCACATCCTCGTGGGAGTGGTCCTGCTCACGTCAGCCGCACTCCAGGCGGGAATCTTCTACACCGTCCACCACATCCTCACGATGGCGGGACTGCTCCTGATCTTCGGAGCTGTGGAGCAGACCTACGGCACCGGCCTCTATCGGAAGCTGACGGGACTCGCGAGGCGAGAGAAGGCGACTGCCGTCCTCGTCGTGCTGGGGCTCTTCTCGCTCGTGGGGCTGCCTCCGACATCGGGACTGTGGGGCAAGGTGGGACTGGTCGTGGCCGCTGCCGTCCCGACGGACGGCGAATCCACATCCGTCATGGGCTGGGTGCTCATCGCGGCGATCATCGTCGGTTCGGTCCTGAGTCTCTTCGCACTCATCCGGCTGTGGCGCGGCGTCTTCTGGGGCGAGGACCCCGACACCTACTATCCGGACGGACGCCTCACCGGACGATCACGGGCGACGACTCTGACTGCCGATGTGCGGATACCCACCCGGCTCCTGATCCCGGGCGCGGTCCTCATCGGACTGTCTGTGATGCTTTTCGTCGCGCCGCAGCCACTCATCGACGTGACGCAGAGATCTGCGGACGGACTGCTCTCCAACGGCGACTACATCAGGGCGGTGCTCGGCCATGGTTAATCCGCTCAGGCTCATCGGATACTTCCTCTGGGTCGGCAAGGAGATCGTGACCGGCACGGTCGACATCATCGTCGCTCTGCTCACTCCGCGCGGGTACAGCAGCCCGATGATCGTCCAGCTCCCGCTGCGCTGCACGACGGATCTGGAGATCACGATGTTCGCGTCATCCATCACGATCACTCCCGGCACACTCGTCGCCGCGATCGCGGCGAGTGATGGAGCCGACGATCCGCCCACGTTGTTCGTGCACGTGCTCTTCTCCGAATCCGAGGAGGAGGCGATGGATGGTCTCTACGACATGGAGACGCGATTGCTGGCGGCGATGCGCGGAAAGCCACCGCGCCCGGCGGTCGAGGTCTTCGGGAGGGGTGCATCATGACTCTCGTATTCTGGATCGCGATCACGATCTTCGCCGTCGCGATCGCTGTCGGACTCGTGCGCGTGGCGTCCGCGAAGGATCTGGGCTCGCGTGCGATCATCGGCGACCTCGTGTACTTCGCCGCGATCGGGATCCTCACGCTGATCGCGATGCTCACGAACGTCTCGATCATGCTCGATGTGATCTTCCTGTCGTCGCTGCTGGGCATCCTCGCGACGATCGCACTGTCCCGCATCCTCACGAGGGGGCACCGCTGATGACCACCGTCGTCGATGTCTTCATCGCGTTCTGCGTCCTGAGCGGTTCCCTGCTGGTGCTCGTGAGCGCACTCGCGATGTTCCGCGCGAAGGACGCGCTGTCCCGCATCAACGTGTTCTCACCGGCGACCGGGCTGGGCATGCCGCTGGTCGTCGTGGGCTGCTATGTGTACACGCTGCAGCAGGAGGGTTTCTCCCTCTACCACCTGTTCATCGCGATCGTCGGGTTCTCGTCGCTCATCATCGTCAGCTCGATCGCTTCGAACACGCTGTCGCGGGCGACCCTGCTGTCCGGCTCTCCCGTGCACAGGTACACGCGTCCCAACCGCCTGGCCTACGCCCGGGAGGACGGCGCCTGCGCAGAGGGCTCTGCTGCGGGGGACGAACTGGACGGGGCGCAGGGGGACGACGACCCGGCGGCGAACTGATCGCCTGGCCTCGATCGAGCGCCCGGACTTGATCGAGCCCGGACTCGCATGAGCGCTCGGGCCCGAACGAGCGGGTCAAGCCCGAACGAGCGGGTCAAGCCCGAACGAGCGGGTCAAGCCCGTCGAAGGATTCGGCGGGCCTCGGCGACGTCAGCTCTGGTCGATCGTGCGTGCGAACGTCTCGATCGCGTCGGCCACCGCGGCAGGACGCTCGTAGTGGAGCAGATGCCCCACTCCCGTCAGTGTCTCCGCATCGACTCGAACGTGCTGGTCGCGCAGATGAGCCACGAATCCGTGCGCTGCCTCGATCGGCGCGATGAGATCGTCGTCCCCGGCGACCACCAGCATCGGGCGGGCCGCGCGCGCCAGCTCAGCTGCGACCTCGGCGACGGTGTGCTCGATGGAGACCCGGTACGCGTCGGCCAGTGACCGCCGGTCGGCGTAGTCGGAGAAGTGGCGGGCGTGCTGGTCGTGGATGAAGCGCCTCGTCATCCGGTTCGACGTTGTGGCCATCACCTCGCTCATGCCGCGGACGATGAGAGGGTGCGCCAGCAGCGCGGAGCCCAGCCGCTCCGGGAGTGCGGCGCCTGCGGCGTAGTAGAGCCGGGTGAGCTGCGTGAGCACTCGCGCGGAGCCCTCGAGGGCCGGCTGGACGATAGGGGAGAGCAGTCCCAGACCGGAGCTGATGTCCGGGCGCTGCGCATAGGCATGTGCGGCGAGCGCCGACCCGAAGCTGTGGCCGATCAGGATCGGTCGTCGTCCGGAGGCTGCTTCGCACGCGCCGCAGAGAGCCCGGATGTGGGCGGTGAAGGCTGCGAGGTCGAGCCCGCGCTCAGGCGGGGGAGCGCTGCCGAATCCGGGGAGGTCGGGCACCCAGACATCGCGGTCGCGCAGCTCGTGGGCGATGAGTGCGAGGCCGTGGTGGTCCCCGCGGAATCCGTGGATGAGGACGATCGGCCTGCGGCGCGTCGACGACGGCTCTGCCGGGCTCCTCGCCGGATACAGCCATACTGCGGGTGGGGCGGCTGCCGTGGGTGCGGCTGCCGTGGGTGCTGCGGCCCGCACGGCAGCGGCCTGCGCCGACGAGTCCGGTGATGGATCAGCTGAGAGCGGCCAGGGGAAGTCGGTACCGGCGACGAGCCTCTGAGAAGGCGGGAACTGCATGGTGAGAGTCTACGGTCACCACCCCGCCGCTCGTTTTGCATTCGCATGGGAGTCGACCTAATATGTATCGAGTCGCCCGCACGCGGGAGGCACCTACGGGGGTATGGCGCAGTTGGTAGCGCGTCTCCATGGCATGGAGAAGGTCAGGGGTTCGAATCCCCTTACCTCCACGTAGAGCAGCAATCAGGAGAAGCCCCGTCGCATGACGGGGCTTCTTCGCATTCAGCATTCGGCCGTCAACCCGGGACCTCGGCCCTCGGCCCGGGACCCCAGCCCTCAACCCGGGACCTCCGCCTCCCCGTGGTCCGGGGCCGGGCCGAAGAGGAAGCGTCGGCCGGAGATCCTGTGGAGGTCGACGGCGATCACGGTCGGCTTCCACGCGGCGATCCACGGGACCAGCCCGGCTGCCTCGACCTTCGCGAGCTCATCGGCGGCCTCGACCACTCGGGTCCTGCCGCGCGCGATGACGCTGGAGGCCCCGGACTCCGTGATCTCGTCGACTTCGAAGGCGGCGACCCGCGTGACCGTCGCGGCGAAGAGCTTGTCGCCCGGTGCCGTGCGGATGTAGAGCGTTCCGAGATCTGCGGCGGTGGTGTCGAGGACGTAGTTGACGGGGAAGATGTACGGTTCGCCCGCGATGACGGTGACGAGGCGGCCCAGGCGGGGTGCGTCCAGGAACTCGAGGGACTCCGCCTCCGTCAGACTCTGCATTGCCTCGTGGTCCTGCATCGTTCTCACCCACTTCTTCGTGTGTCGGATGACCTCATGATAGGTGGTCCAACGCGGAACGGTCGTATGCTCGAGCGTGAATAAACTTTCATTCGTGTGCGGGGCCGACGTAGCATCACAGGTATGGGGCGTCGTGAGCAGATCGTCGAATCCATCCTGCTGGTCGTTGCCGAAAGCGGGCTCAAGGGCCTGACGCATCGCGCAGTCGACAAGCACGCGGGGCTCGCGGAAGGCAGCACGGCCAACCTCTTCCCGCGGCGGGACGATCTCATCCGCGCGATCATGCGGCGCCTCGAGGCGCGCGACGTCGCGTCGTTCGCCGATGCGGACGCGTCGCTCGTGTCCACACCGGCTGACCTCGCGTCACTGCTGGCGCATGGCCTGGAGCGGATGCTCGATCCTGACGGAGCGGCCCTGACCCGGGTGCGCTTCACGATGATGCTCGCCTACCCGCAGGAGACGGCGGCGTTCCATGCCCGGCTCCTGCACGTCCTCGAGAAGGTCATGATGCGCGCGGGGCTGGACCATGATGTCGAGGAGCGGGCCCGCGCTCTCGCCGCCAGCTTCGACGGATTCCTCGTCCATGCGCTCACCGTCGATCCGCGCCCCGTGGATACGAAGGCGGCTGCCAGATCCTTCCGCACCCTGCTGAGCGACTGAGTGGAGAACCACGTGAACGACGACCTCTCCGGTCCCCGTGCTGCGACCGCACCTGCCCGTCCGGACCCGTTCGTGTCGGGAGTGAGCGCCTTCTCGCTCACGCCTATCCGAGACGGCACGGTCGACGAGGCGGCTGTCGTGCGCATCATCGAGCGGCTCGCGGGTGCGGGGGTCGATTCGATCGGCGCTCTCGGATCGACGGGCTCGTACGCCTACCTCACTCGTGAGGAGCGTGCGCGCATCGCACGGCTGACGACTGAGCACGCAGGGGAGACTCCGGTGATCGTGGGCATCGGGGCTCTGCGCACCGAACACGTCCTCGCGCTGGCAGAGGACGCCCAGGCCGCCGGTGCCGCCGGGGTGCTCCTGGCCCCCATGACCTACCAGGCACTCACACCGGACGAGGTGTACGGACTCTACGAGGACGTCACCGCCGAACTCTCCGTCCCGCTGGTCGTCTACGACAACCCCGGAACCACGCACGTGACGTTCACGGACGATCTCTATGCGGCGATCGCGTCTCTGCCCCACGTCGCCTCGTTCAAGATCCCGGGTGTGCCGGCGGACCCCGCCGAGGCCCGGGCCCGGATCGCGCACCTGAGGAGCATCCTGCCCGCCGCCGTGGGCCTGGGCGTATCCGGCGACGCGTTCGGCGCCGCAGGACTGCTGGCGGGCTGCGATGCCTGGTACTCGGTCATCGCCGGCACTCTGCCCGACGAGTCGGTCGCCATCGCAGCCGCAGCGCTCGCGGGAGATGCCCAGGAGGCTCAGCGCAGGAGCGACCAGCTCCAACCCCTGTGGGATCTCTTCGCGGCCCACGGCAGCCTGCGGGTGGCGGCATCGATCGCAGAGCATCGGGGTCTCGCGTCGCGCCCGAGCCTGCCCCGTCCCGTGCGCGGACTCACCGACGCCCAGCACGCGGAGGTGGCGGCCGCCCTCGACGAGTTGGGAACTGCAGCATGAGGGAGAGGTGTGCATCATGACGGAGACAGGAGCTCAGCATTCCGCGTACCCGACGGCGGAGACCGTTGAGGACTTCGCGGCCAACCTCGCAGACGTGCGGGCCCGGATCGACGCGGCAGCGACACGCAGCGGGCGCGACGGACGTGCTGTGAGGCTCCTGCCGGTGAGCAAGACGGTGCCGCAGGAGCGCATCAGGCTGGCGGTCGCGGCAGGCTGCACGCAGCTGGGGGAGAACAAGGTCCAGGAAGCGGTCCGGAAGCACGGGGAGATGTCCGACCTGGACGTCGACTGGGCGGTCATAGGGCATCTCCAGCGGAACAAGGCACGCGATGTCGCCGCGTTCGCCGCAGAGTTCCACGCCCTCGACTCGCTGCGCGTCGCGGAGGCCCTGGACCGCAGACTGCAGGCGGCCGGTCGGGGGATCGACGTGTACATCCAGGTCAACACGTCCGCGGAACAGCAGAAGTACGGCCTCGAGCCCGAAGCCGTGCAGGGTGTGCTCGAGGCGCTGCCGCAGTTCAGCGCCCTGCGTGTGCGCGGCCTCATGACGCTTGCGGTCTTCACGACGGACTCGGCCAGGGTGCGGGAGTGCTTCCGCGTGCTGCGGACCGTGCGTGATCGGGCGCGCGAAGCGGATCCCGAACTCATCGGACCGGGAGAGCTGTCCATGGGCATGTCCGGGGACTACGAGGCGGCAGTCGAGGAGGGTGCCGACGTGGTGCGGGTCGGGCAGGCGATCTTCGGCGCCCGCACGACCCCGGACTCGGACTACTGGCCCGGGCTGACCTGAGGACTGACTGTTCCGCTCAGTCCTCTGCAGCCTCGGCGGACGGCGTCGCGGTGGGAGATGCCGCGGGCGGTGGAGTGGGCGCGGCCGCGGGCGTCGCCCGATCCGGAACAGTCCCGCCGCTGCGGGCCTCCATAGCGCCCTGGAGGAACTCGCCCAGGTCCAGACCCGTGGTGGACTTGAGCATCTCGATCGTCTCCCGCATGCCCACGGAGACGTTCTTGCTGAGCTTCGCCTCGCCGTCGGACGAGACGACGGAGAGGGATTCGATGTTGCTGTACGGCGCGGCCAGCTCGTGCGCGATCTTCGGCAGCGCCTCCAGGATCTGTGAGAGCACTGCGGCTTCGTTGAACTGCTTGTATGCCTCTGCCGATGCGAGGACGGCCTCTGCCTCCGCGCGGCCCTTCTCAGAGATCGAGCTGGCTTCCGCCGCACCCTGCAGCTTGACCGCCTCTGCCTCCGCGCGTCCGCGCTCGGAGATCGACAGCGCCTGCGCGCGCGCATCGATCTCGAAGGCCCGCGCCTTGTTCTCCGATTCCGCCAGCGCAGCCTGTGCGGCCTGCTCACGCTTGTAGCGCTCTGCGTCCGCGCGGCGCTCGGTCTCGTACCTCTGCGCGTCTGCAGGCTTGCGGACCTCGCCGATGAGCTCGCGCTCGCGCAGGTCGTTCTTCTGCTCCGCGATCTTCTGCTGCTCGTCCAGGATGCGCTGCTCCTGCTCACGACCCGCGAGCTCCTCCGCGGCTGCTGCCGCGGCGCGCTGGACCGCCGTCTCCCGCTGGATCTCAGCATTGCGCAGGTCGACGGCCTTCTGGGATTCCGCGATATCCTGCCGGTCGCGGTTCTCCGACTCCGTCGATTCGCGCAGCGATTCGGACTCCGCGATGCGCGCCTTCTTGGCGACGAGTGCCGCTTCCGGACGACCGAGGTCGCGCAGGTAGTCGCTGTCGTCCTCGACGGAGATGATCTGGAAGGTGTCGATGACGAGGCCCTGGTTGTTCATCGAACCCGCGGCGTCATCCTGCACCTGCGAGGCGAAGCTCGCACGGTCTCGGAGCACCTGCTCGACGGAGAGCGTACCGACGACGGCGCGCAGCGTACCGGAGAGGATTTCCTGGCAGTACGACTCGATGCTGTCCTGCTGGTCGAGGAAGCGCTGAGCGGCCTTGCGGATATCGCTCATCTCCTCGCCGACCTTGATCTGGGCGACGCCCTTGAGGCGGAGGAAGATGCCGTTGAGCGAATAGCCCTCGACCTCGACCTGGATCTGGCGTGAGCTCAGCGACAGGACGTGCGCGCGGTCGAAGAGCGGGCGGACGATCGCGCGTCCGCCCACGACGATCCGCGCACCGTCCTTGAGATCGATGTCGCCCTTCTTCGCGGGGGCGCGCCCCGTGATGACGAGGGCCTCATTGGGGGCCGCGACGCGATACGCGCGGATGAACATGATGAACGCGATGAGGCCCACGACCGCGAGGACCACGACGACTGCGCCGATGATGATGACGGACTGCACGAGAGTGCCCCTTCGGTGGTGCGGCTGGTGTCTTCAGCCTATACGCAGGATTCGCGCGGGGACTCGTCAGAAGCGGTGCAGAATTGGCTCATGACGTCACCGCATCCCACCGCGAGCACCGCTCAGCCTCCTGACCGCAGCTCCTTCGCCGGCCGCCTCATGCTGCAGGTCGCCGCGGGCATGGAGGAGATGGACCGTCTCCAGTGGAAGGTCGTCGACTGGGTGGAGAGCGGCGGCAGGGCGGAACGTGCAGACGGTGACCTCGGTGACCTCGGTGACCTCGGTGACCTCGGTGACCTCGGTGAGGCGGGTGAGGCGGGTGAGGTCGGTGACGCGGACGACGCGCTGCTGCTGCTCGAGGACCTGGTGCGTGCTCATGACGCAGCAGTGGGCGAGCGGAGTGAGGACACCGTCGCCCTCCTCCAGGCGTTCGGGGAGCTCCAGGGGGAGCACGGGATCCTGGCGGTCTCCTCGGACATGGACCGGAGGGGCGCACATGCCGCAGGCGAAGCACTCAGCTGTGTCGTTCCGGATGTGCGAGGGTGGCTCACCCTCGAGCAGACGGCTGTCGAGGAAGCGGTGCTCACCGGCCGCCTCGTCCTGGGCACGGCGGGACCGGTCGTGGACACGGCGCTCGCTGTGCTGTGTGCCCACGGTCTGGCGGCTGCGGTGCTGTCCACACCCGATGGCGACGACGCGGTCGTCCTCGACGGGTTCGTCTACGCGTCCCCGCGCGATGACGCCGGGGCGCTCGCAGCAGTCCACATGCGCGGACCCCGCTTCGAGGTGGTCCAGACGTCCGGCGTCTCCTCCGCGACGTTCCTCAGTCTGCTGACCGGTCGGCCGGGCACGTCGGCGTCCGCAGCTGTGGCTCCCGTCCGCGTCTGGAACGGCTTCGGATGGCTCCTCGAAGCGGACGGGGACACGCTGCGGTTCCGCCACCTGCGATCTCCGTGGTCGTATACGGCGCCGCTGGGTGGCGACGGGGAGACGGGCGAGCTGGTCGATGCACTCATCGCCGGAGACATACGGAAGCTGAGAGCCCACCCGTGGGAGCGCAGCCATTCTCAGCAGCCCTCTCGCGCGCCGGGGAGCGCCCGCCACCCATCCTCCGGCACTGTGTACCCGCCTGATCGCCGCACCCTGCCGGGGTCGATGATGCTCATGGTCGCATCCGGCATATCCCGGTCGTACGACGATCTCCAAGCGGAGGCGCTGTTGCTCGCGGACGGTCATGGCGTGCTCACCCCTGAAGAGGCGCTGCTGCTCCTGGACGATGTGCTCACGCTCCACGACGAGGCGGTTGGCACGTTCTCGACCGACTTCTTCCGAGCGATGACGGCGTTCCAGAGCGTGCACGACCACGGCCTCGCGATGGGACTGCCAGCGGGGCGATCCACCACGGCGCGTGAGAGCGCCGACCAGGTCGTCGACCTCGTGCCGGGAGCGGTCGGTCGGGCATGGGCGGAACGGCGATCCTTCGAGCAGGCGGTCCTCACCGGCTCCCTCCCGGTAGCCGTCGGCGGTGCCGACCCGATCAAGGATTCCACGGATGCGGCAGCGTTGGCGGCTGATGTCTTCAGGGATGGGGGCCTGGATGTGCGGTGGGATGGGTCGGCGCACTCTCGTGTCGTGCTCGAGCCGCTGGACTGGGCGCTCACCCATGATGCGGGAGAGGAGCTCACGCTGCGTCGGGTGTGGGGCCCCGGAACGGGGATGCTCGCCGACGAGCAGGTGACCCCCGAATCCGTGCTCGCCGCGGTCCACTCGATCGATGGCCGCCGAGGCCCTGCCCACCGTCGCGTCGAGGTGTGGACGGGACAGGGCTGGCAGCTGGAGGTCGAACGGAGCGTCGTGCGGCTCACGCACGTGCGCTCGCCGCGTGTGCACACGCGGCGGCGGCCCTCTCCGAACGTTCTGGGCGAGTGGATCGACGCGTTCCTCGCCGGACGGATCGCGGATCTGCTGGCGCACGACTGGGAGGTGAGCACACCTGGGATCGTGGCGAAGCGCAGGAAAGGTGGGCGCGGTCCGGCGACCCGGATGCATCCCGCCTTCTCGACTGCTCATCCGCCAGGGGACGGATCGCTGGAGGGCACCCTCATGCTCGATGTGGCGATCGGCGTGCACGACGTCTCCACTCTGAGCACGGAGGCGGCGGAGCGTGCGGGTTCCACGGACGAGGCGGATTCCACTGAGGAGCAGGGGACGTCGCTGGTGGACGATCTCATCCGACTCCACGACGAGGTGGTGGAGGGCGCTGATTCGTCCGTGGGCCCGATCATGGCCGCGTTCGCTGCGCTGGAGAAGCGGGGGATCCTCGTGGTCCTCGGCGCGGCAGACGTGCAGTACGGTCACGACCAGGGGATCGAGCGGGTGGGCGCGCTGATCGCAGAGGACCCGGGGGCCACGGTCCGCGGGTATGTCTTCAGCCACGACCAGGACCTCGCACGCGCGGTGCAGGACGGTGAGCTGCTCATCGGGTTCGGCGCGGTGCCGGCTACTCGCAGTGCAGATGCGGCGATCGCTGCGGAGGCGGTCGCCGCGCTGCGTGCCCAGGGGCTCGACGTGGAGTGGGACGGGCATGCAGGATCGAGGATCACGGTCGATCACGTGGTCTGGGCGGCGCCCGCAGACGGTGGTGCCGATGACGCGCAGACGTGGCTGCGGGGGTGCTCCGATGACGAGCACGACGGCGCCGACCAGTCTCGGGTCCGGACTGTCTGGCTGACTGATCGGTGGGGATCCGAGTCGGATGGCGCCGCGGCCTCGGACGCGACAGGGATCGTCCAGGCGTTCGCCGTGCTCTACGGCGCCCTGTTCGACGAGGCGTACGCGGATGATGCGGAGCACACAGTCGTCGCCGTGACCGACAGCGACGGGTGGGCGCTCGAGTTCGGTCAGGCCTCGGCGTCACTCGAGAACGTGGAGGCGAACGCGCCTGCCCCGTCGCTTCGCGGAGCGCTGACTGACAGGGCAGAAGCGCTCGCACTCGTGGAGACCTTCCTCTCCGGGGGTGCCGAAGCCGTCCGGGCTGGCCTGCGAGCCCAGAGCTGAGCCGCTCAGCCGCCAGCCTGCAGCCGCCAGCAAAAGCCGACGACCAGCCTCAGCGGTCCTCCGACGTCCGTTCTCCGTCGTCACGGGCGGTGCGGGTCGACGGACGGACGGCCTCGACCTCGTGCGCGGAATCCGGCACGGCCGGGATCGGCCCGGAGCTGGGTGGCGTGGGCGGTGTGAGGACGGACTGGTAGGAGTGCTCGTGCGAGTACTCGAGGAACGACAGGTGCGTCTCGTAGCGGTCGAGCACGTCGTCGATGATCTGCTGGGCGGTCAGTCCCATGAGGTCGTAGCCCTCGGACCCGGTGTGGGTGAAGACCTCGATCTGGAAGTACACGTCGTCGCCGCGTGCCGCGTTCCGCGCTCCGAATTCGGGGATGCGATAGGCGACGGCCGTGACCTGGTAGAGGAAGCTCCGGTGCTCGCCCATGTCGACGCGCAGCAGCGTGTCGGTGAGGCCGGTCTCCTCGTTGGTGGAGCGGGACAGATCGATCTGGCTGCCCTGTGTGCGGAACTCCGTGGCGACGGCGTCGAGTGCCGGACGCACGATCTCCTCGAGGAACCGTTCGGCCGACCGCTCGGAGGGATAGGAGCGCATGCCGGCCAGTCGCTGGCGCCAGGTCTTCTCCGGCGCCCTGCCGCCGTGGGCCGCGGATCCGCGATGGCGACGGGACCTGCCCTCCCGCTCTGCGCGCTCCATCCTGAGGACCTTCGAGAAGGACGCCATGACGAGATACGCGATGACCGTGACCGGCAGCGCGAAGATGAGCGTCGCGTATTCCATCGTCGTCACGCCGCCGGCGACCAGCATCGAGATCGTCAGCAGTGCGGTGAGCAGCGCCCAGAAGATGCGCAGCCACTTCGCCCCGTCCTGCGAGGGGTCCGGGATGGTCGAGGAGAAGTTCGACATGACCATCGCGCCGGAGTTCGCACTCGTGAGGTAGAAGAGCAGGCCGGACAGCGTGGCGAGGCCGATGAGGAACGCCGCGCCGGGGAACTGTTCGAGCAGGGCGTACCAGCCCTGCTCCGGGGAGTCGATCGCAAGCTGTGCGAAGTCTCGATCACCGGAGAACACGCGGGCCAGCGCGGAGTTGCCGAAGATCGACACGATGAAGAAGTCGCAGAGCACGGGGGCCGTGATCGCAGCGATGACGAACTCGCGCAGGGTGCGGCCGCGGGAGATGCGGGCGAGGAAGAGCCCGACGAAGGGGCCCCAGGCCAGCCAGAACGCCCAGAAGAACAGGGTCCAGCCGCCCATCCACTCAGCGCCGCCCTCCTGGTAGGCGAACGTCTGGAGGGTGCGCTCCGGAAGGCTGAAGATGAAGCGGCCGATGTTCTCGACCAGTGCGTTGAGGAGGAAGGCGGTCTGTCCGGTCACGAGGATGTAGACCATCATCGCGGCGCAGATCCAGAGGTTGAGCTCGGAGATGAGCCGGATGCCCTTGTCCACGCCGGAGGTGCACGCGGCGATGGTCATGACGACGGCGACCGCCACGAGCGCGATCTGCAGCGCGAGGCCCTGGGGGAGTCCGAACAGCCACGAGAAGCCCACGTTGAGCAGCACGACGCCGATGCCCATGGACGTCGCGACGCCGAACACGGTGCCGACCAGCGCGAAGATGTCGATGACGTCACCGGTCGCACCGCGGACGCGCTTGCCCAGCAGCGGATAGAGAGCGGCGCGGATCGACAGCGGCATGCCCCACCGGTACGCGAAGTAGCCCATCGCCATGCCGAGCAGCGAGTACATCGACCAGCCGGCGATGCCGTAGTGGAACATCGTCCAGACGACCGCGTCCTGTGTCGCGGCGGCGGATTCCGGCTCCGCGTTGACCGGCAGGAGGAACTGGGTAATGGGGCCGGTGACGGAGTAGAACAGCATGTCGATGCCGACACCCGCGGCGAAGAGCATCGCCACCCACGTGAAGAGGTTGTACTGGGGCCGTGAGTGATCGGGGCCCAGGCGGACTGTGCCCTCCTTGGACAGGGCGACCCACAGGACGAAGGCGATGACGATCGTGACGGTGACGACGTAGAACCAGCCCAGGTTCGCAGCGATCCAGTCGACGGCGGACTTCATCGTCGACTGGGCGGTGTCCGGCTGGAGGATCGCCCACACGGAGAAGGCGACGATGATCAGTGAGGCTGAGAGGAAGACCCTCCAGTTCACGCGCGCACCGGGGTGCTGCGTGAGCTCAGTGCGTCCGCGCTGCAGCTCCTCGCTGGAGACCGGAGGACGACCCTCGGCCTCGGTCGCGCTGCGGTGAGACTTCCGCTCCGTGCCGCCGAACTTCTCGCGTTCGACCACGGGACGCTTCGCCTGATCGTCGACTTCAGCCATACAGCAGGTCCACACCTTTCGCCGGTGACGAGGGATTCATGCACGGGGCGGAGGATTCTCTGACAGAGCTCCGAGCCCGCGGATCCGCATCGTGACGCTTGCTGCTCTCTGTGAATGCGCTGGTGCGACGCCTGCTCAGACGGTGTAGCGAAGATCCACGATGGCCGGCACATCGGAGTCCGTCAGCAGGTCGAGTGCGTCGGATGCTGTGAGGAAGTCGACACCGGCGCGCTCGTGGTCGGCGAGCGCGTACGGCTGCGTCGAGATCGTGAGGCCCGTCGTGCGACGGAGGCGACGGATCTCGCCCCGGACGGTCGCTGTGGCTGCGGGGTCGTCGTACAGGGCCTCGGCGAGCGCGCGTGCGGTCCACGCCTCGCGGGAGGCGAGCAGTGCCAGCAGCTCTGCGCGCCGCTGCGACAGCTGGGTGCGCGACCCGTCGGCGCCAACGACCTCCGGCCGGTGGCCCAGGAGGCGGATCGTCGTGGTCGGACGTCGCGGCGGCTGCGCCGCTGCCGGCAGGAGCGCTTCGGCCAGCCTGACTCCGCATCGGACGAGTGCTGCGCTCTCCGCGGTCGCGAATCGCACGGGGAGGGACACGTCGAGCACCCCGACGACCGTCCCGCCGGAGTCCCGGATCGGAGCGGCCGAGCACGTCCACGTGTGATGGGCGCGGACGAAGTGCTCCCCGGCCGTCACGTGCGTCATGCCGCCGGTCTCCAGCGCGCGGCTGATGCCGTTCGTGCCGATCCCCGCCTCCGACCAGTCCGCGCCCTCCGCGAACGCGATCCGGTCGGCGCCGCGCATGGCCTGCGGGCTGCCCGACCGCCACAGCACGATGCCGTCCGCATCGGAGAGGACGACGAGGTGCCGTCCCGCCGCCGAGGTGTCTGCCACCGCCTGCACGACCTCCCCTGCGATGCGGCTCAAGGGAGTCCGGTCGCGTGCCAGCCGCAGGTCGGAGTCCGTGAGGATCCGGTTGGGCATCTCCTGGTCCGGTCGGATCCCCGCGTCGCCGCTGCGCCGCCAGGCGGCGAACATCTGGGGATCAGCGGAGGAGGTTGGGATCGAGTCGCCGAAGACCGCGTCGTGGGCCGCGACGGTGCGGCGCGCGAACACGGTGGGGTCGGTGAACCTGAGAGACGGATGCAACGTCGTTGACACCCCCTTGCGGCGAGACTGTGGAGCACGCTCCGACTGTGACGCATGTCATGGTCGGAGAGTACCGACGGTACAGGACGCAGGAGACTGCGCACAGGAACCAGCAGCAGGACATGGCACGAAGGAGTGGACATGACCGATACACGGATCGACACCCAGACGGACACGCAGTCAGAAATTCAGGCCGGCACCCAGACGGATACTCAGACCGATACCCAGGCAGACACCCAGTCAGATACTCAGACGGACACCCAGACAGGCGCCGGCGGCAGCCCGTCGACGGCCGTCCAGGAATGGCTCGCGGCGTTCGACGCAGCGCTCACCGCTCATGATGCGGCTGCCGCTGCAGAGCTCTTCGAGGAGGACGGGTACTGGCGCGACTTCGTGTCCTTCACCTGGAATCTGCGCACCCTCGAGGGGCGCGCGCAGATCCGCGACATGGTGGCGGCGACCGTCGAGCACACCGGACCATCCGGGTGGGCGCTGTCGGAACCCGCGACCGAGGCTGACGGAGTGGTCGAAGCCTGGATCACCTTCGAGACGCGGGTCTCGCGCGGCTGGGGCCATCTGCGACTGCGTGACGGACGCGCCTGGACGCTGCTGACGACGATGCAGGAGCTCAAGGGGTTCGAGGAGAGGAAGGGCCCCCGGCGCGAAGCCGGAGTCGACCACGTCATCACGAAGGGACGCCGGACGTGGCGAGAGGCGCGTGAGGAGCATCAGGCTCGCTTCGGCATCCAGGAGCAGCCCTATGTCGTGATCGTGGGCGGCGGTCAGGGCGGAATCGGGCTGGCGGCGCGGCTCAAGCGCCAGGGCGTGCCGACGATCGTGGTGGAGAAGAATGACCGCCCCGGCGACTCGTGGCGCAAGCGGTACAAGTCGCTCCACCTCCACGACCCCGTCTGGTACGACCACATGCCGTACCTGCCGTTCCCCGACGACTGGCCGGTGTTCGCCGCGAAGGACCAGATCGGCGAGTGGCTCGAGCACTACACCGGGATCATGGGACTCGACTACTGGTCCGGCACGGAATGCCTGGGCGCGGAGTTCGACGACGCGGACGGCACGTGGCGCGTGCGCGTCAACCGACGGGGAGAGGACATCGAGCTGCGGCCCACCCACGTCGTCTTCGCACTGGGCGTCTCCGGCTACCCGCACACTCCGGAGTTCGAGGGCGCGGACGCATTCGCAGGCGAGCAGTGGCACTCGTCGGAGTTCTCCGGCGAGGGGGACTTCGCCGGCAAGCGCGCTGTCGTGATCGGCTCCAACAACTCCGCCCACGACATCGCGGCCGCGCTGTGGGAGAAGGACGCGCAGGTGACGATGGTGCAGCGGTCGTCGACGCACATCTCGCGCAGCGCATCGCTCATGGATCTGGGGCTGGGGGACCTCTACTCCGAACGGGCACTCGAGAACGGTGTGACGACGGAGAAGGCGGACATGCTCTTCGCCTCGTGGCCCTACCGGGTCCTGCCGGATGTCCAAGTCCCCATCTATGATGCGATGGCGGAGCGGGACAAGGACTTCTACGCCGCGCTCGAGGCAGCAGGGTTCGAGCTGGACTTCGGAGAGGACGGTTCGGGTCTCTTCCTCAAGTACTTGCGCAGGGGGTCGGGCTACTACATCGATGTGGGTGCCTCGCAGCTGCTGATCGATGGGCGGGTCGCGCTCGCCCGCGGTCAGGTGGCGCGGATCGAGTCCGACGCCGTCGTGCTCGAGGACGGCACTCGTCTGCCCGCGGATCTCATCGTCTATGCGACCGGCTACGGCTCGATGAACGCGTGGCTGGCGGACCTCGTGTCACCTGAGGTCGCCGATCGCGTGGGCAAGGTCTGGGGCTTCGGCTCCGACACCACCCGGGATCCGGGACCGTGGGAGGGCGAGCTGCGGAACATGTGGAAGCCCACGAACGTCGAGCAGCTGTGGATCCACGGTGGGAACCTCCACCAGTCGCGCCACTACTCGCGGTACCTCGCACTGCAGCTCAAGGCACGGTTGGAGGGCATCGAGACTCCGGTGTACGGGCTGCAGGAATCGCACCACGCACGGTGAGGGCGAGGGCTTGTGTGAGGCGGGCCTGACGAACGGCGGGCGCCGCGCCTCAGACGACGAGTGCGCCCGCCCACATCCCCAGCCCAGCGGCCGCAGTGCCTGCGAGGAGGACTCCGAACGCGGTCGCTGCGGCCGCCGCCCACCGCCCGGCCTGCGCCAGGCGCACCGCTTCGACGCACGCGGTCGAGAACGTCGTGAAGCCGCCCAGGAAACCGGACCCGACGACGACGTCCCAGCCGGAGGGGAGCGTTGAGGAGAGCGTGAGGCCCACGACCACTCCGAGCACCAGCGAGCCCGACAGGTTGATCGTGATCGTGGGCCATGGGAGCGTGCGGGTCTGCTCGGCCGGTGATCCGCTGTGAGGCGTCAGACCGGAGCGGATCATGCCGTCGAGGACGAGCCGGCACACAGCGCCCAGACCGCCGGCCAGCGACGTGAGGAGCAGGAGGGAGGCTGTCACGGAGTGGTGCCTCCGGCCTCGGGGGCGGGGTCTGTGCCGGCAGCAGGCAGCCGGCTCTTCGTCCCGCACGCCACGCCTCCGGCGGCCGCGAGGAGTCCGAGGACGACGCTGCCGAGGCCGTAGAGGGCTGCGGGGCCCGGTCGCCCGTCCGTGAGGAGGACCGCGGTGTCCAGCGACAGCGCGCTGTAGGTGGTGAAACCGCCCAGGAAGCCGGTGCCCAGCAGCAGGCGGAGACGGCCAGGCGTGCCGGTGTCGGGGCCCCGGCGGATGAGTGCCTCGAGGAGCAGGCCCAGGAGGAAGGCGCCCACGACATTGATCCCGACGGTCACGGCGGGGACTCCGGCGACGAGCGGCGTCACATCCGTGAGGAGCACGCGCGCACTCGTTCCCGCGGAACCGCCCAGGAAGACCAGGGCGAGTGCTCCGGGGCGCAGGTGGAGAGGCGCGCTGCGGGTCACCGGAAGGGGCGCGAGTCAGCCACGGATGCGCAGTCCGCGATAGCGGTTGACCGCGGCGGCGATCTCCTGGGGGCGCGGCCTGGCGAGGTGGCCGGGATGACCGGTGTGCGGCGAGAGGGCGTCGAGCCCGCCCTCGGCGATCATGCGGTCGATCGCTGCGACCGCATCCGTGAGCGTCGCGTGCGCATCGAGCGAGTCGGCCAGGCGCTCGAGCGCGTGCGCGATCGCCTGCGTCTGCGCGGTGTCGACCAGCTGGAGGACTGCTGTCAGGTCGATGTCGTCGCGACCGTACTGGATCGCGGCGCGGCCTCGGGCGCGGGCGAACTTCCTCTTGTCGGCGGGACGGAGGCTGCCGGCCTCCGGCACGCGGGGCGCGGCGGCGAAGTGCGGCTGCGGGTGAGGCTGGGCAGAAGGGTGTGGCTGGGCCTGCAGGTGTGGCTGGGCCTGTGAGTGAGGCCGGCCGTCGCTGCCCGCGGGCGCCTCCTCGCGGGCGATCGCACGGGCCTGTTCGGTCACGTCATCGGGGACGTAGGCGTCGAGCGCGATCACGTGGTCCGCGACGTCGAAGAACGCGCCCGAACCTCCGGCGACCAGCACCGTCGACACCCCGCGCTCGTCGTGGAGCGCGCGGACGCGATCGACGAACGGGGTGATCGGCTCACGGTGGGCGGGGATGAGCCGTCGCATGCGCTCATCGCGGATCATGAAGTTCGTCGCGGACGTGTCCTCGTCGATGAGCAGTGCCGATGCTCCCGCCTCCACCGCTTCGATGAGGTTCGCCGCCTGGGACGTGGAGCCGCTCGCGTTCGTGGTGGTGAACGTGCGGGTGTCCGCTCCTGACGGCAGGTCGTTGATGAAGGGGGAGATGTCGACCGAGGCGGTGGAGCGGCCGTCCTCCGCGCGGATCGACACGGCGTCCGGCCTGGTCAACACCCACTCCCGGCCGTCCCCGGCCACGTGCGGGTACACGCCCCGTTCGATGGCGCGCAGGAGTGTGGACTTCCCGTGGTAGCCGCCGCCGATGATGACGGTGATCCCCTCCGGCACGCCCATGCCCTCCACGCTGCGGCCGCTGGGCAGATCGAACGAGGTCCGGAGGACGTCCGGGGACCGGAAGGGGACTCCTCCGTCGGTGAGCGGCAGATCGGAGTCCCCGGAGCGGCGGGGGAGCAGTGCACCGTCGGCGACGAAGGACACGAGCCCGCGCGCCGTCAGCTGCTCCCGGAGGTCCAGCTGGTCGCGGTAGAGGGTGACGTGCGCCCGGAGCGCGTCGAGGTCCAGCGGCGCGATGAGTGCGTCGGCGACGATCTGCGGCAGCTCCTCGCACAGCAGGCTCGCCGCCCTGCGGCCCTTGATCCTGCGCCCGGCGGCGGGGAGGGCGACAGTGATCCGCGCCTCGACCTCGGCGTCGGTGAAGACGACGGAGGTGCGCTCGAGCACCTGCTGACCGGGAGAGCCGATCACGATCGGCGGAGGCGTGTCCCGGTCCGCACGGCGGGAGCTCGTCGAGCCGCTGCCCAGCAGCGAGGAGACGGCCCGGGAGAAGGAGCGCGTGAGGAAGTCGCCTGCGGCGATGCGGCCGGCACGGTCGGCGAGCAGGTCGGCGGGGATGCCCGTCTGCGCTCTGTCGACGCGCACGCGCATGAGGGACGGCGGTGCGAAGGGATCGACCTGCACCCGGTCGACCTCGAGTGCTGTGTCTCCGGAGTTCCCGGGGAGCGGCAGGGTGTGCGTGCCCCTGATTCTCTTGTAGTCGCCGTATCCGCGACCGTCCAGGGACGTGAGGAGCTGTGCGAGATCCATGTGGGCGACGCTACAGCGTGGGCAGGCGCGCGTGCACGGCGAAGCCCCCGTCCGGGCGCGGTCCCGCCTCGACCGTTCCTCCCAGGGCGGTCGCGCGTTCGCGGATGCCGGCGAGGCCGAGGCCGCCGCCGGGGGGCGAGGTGGGGTCGGGGCTTGCGCTGGGTGTGGGGTCGGGGCTGGTGCTGGGTGTGAGGTCGGGGCTGTCGCTGGCCGAGGCCGCTGTCGTCGCGGGGCCGTTATCCACCTCGAGGATGAGGTGGGAGTCGCTGAGCCCGAGGACCACGGCGATGTCTGCGCCCGGTGCGTGGCGCACAGCGTTGCTCAGCGCCTCCTGCAGGATCCTGTAGGAGGTCAGTCCCGTGGACGTCGAGATGCGGGAGGCCGCGGCCCCGAGGACGTCCTCCGGCGAGGAGTCGACGGTGATCGTCGTGCCCGACTGCCGGGTGGCGTCGAGGAGATCGGGAATATCCAGGAGTGTCGGCTGGGGGACCAGTGGAGCGTCGCCGGACCCGCGCAGGATCGTGAGCAGCCCCCGCATCTCGTTGAGTGCCCGTCGGGACGAGTCCGCGATCGAGGCGAACTCCTGTGCGGAGTCGTCGTCGATGTGGGGCATGCGGTACTCCGCTGTGGTGGCCTGCACGCTGATGACGGACATGCTGTGGGCGACGACGTCGTGCAGCTCCTGGGCGATCCTGTTCCGCTCCGCCAGCTCCCGTCTCTGTGCGCTCTGCTGTGCGCTCGCCTCCTCCGCGCGACGGAGGCTTTCCCGGCTGCGAGTCAGCTGGCGGATGCTGATGCCGAGTGCCACGAGCCCCGCGCAGATCGGAGCCGCGATGAGGACGCTGTCGATCGCGCCGGGGAACCCGTCGGATCGCAGGAGGAGCACTGCCAGGACGGATGCCACGGCTCCTGAGATCCACCCGGCGACTGCATATGGCCACGGGTGTCGCAGAGCGAGGACGAGGACGAGCAGGCCGATGGTGATGAGAGTCGTGACCGGCCAGGGCCAGGGCAGGCCCAGCACGGTCCCGGTGGCCCAGGCCATGGCGAAGACCGCTGCCGCGCCACCGGCGATTCCCGCGATGGGCCAGCGGACTGCGAGGACGAGGGCGGCGCTCTGGAGGAGCGTGATGACCATCGCGAGGACCACGGGGACCCCATAGACGACGACCGTCACCGGCCACGACACTGCGAGCATCACGATCGCGGCGAACCCTGCGGAGAGCCAGGCCCATGCCTCTGGACTGGGGTTGGACGAGGCAGGGCTGTGCTGGGACGAGACAAGGCCGGAGTGAGTCGCAGCATGTCCGGGGCGAGTCACGGCAGTGCCGAGTGCAGGGCTGGGGCCTCCGTCGTTCGAGCCGAGTGCACCCACTGTGATGGCAGCGTCGAGTCGAGCCAGAGCGTGGATGACAGCGGGGAGCGAGAGGAGGAAGAGGACACCGAGCACGAAGTGCGCCAGCGCCTCCAGAGCGAAGCTGTCCGTGACCGACGATGGGAGTGCACCGTTGAAGAGCGCGTCGAGGACGATCGTGAGTGCGCCCGACCCGTCATCGGGGAGGAAAGCGCCCCAGAGGACGTGCGTCACCCCGGACACGGCAGCCGCCGACCACGACACTGCAACGACGAAGGTGAGGAGTCTCAGCGGGAGGGCGATGACCGTCTCGAACACGAGGTCGAGCCACGGACGCGGGTCAGCGACCGACGTCACCCATCCGGCGAGGCCCGATGAGGCGGGCCGATAGTGGGCGAGAACGGGGGCCGTGCCCCAGTGCCGGACCCTTCTGCGAGACAGCTGAGCGAAGCCGCGCGCGATGGTGAGGGTGAGCGGGAGGAGGAGCGCGCCCACCCACACGACGAACGTGGCGATGGACAGGGCGAAGAGCGGCACCAGGACGATGAAGCCGGCCAGCGAGAGGAAGAAGCCCGGCAGGACATAGGCGTAGTCACGTCCGAGCTGCCGCAGGGAGAAGCCGAAGGAGCCCGGGCGGCGCGTGCGAGCGTCCGGGTCGGACTGCGGGGCGGGGGTCTCGTGGGTCATCGTGATCACTCTCTCGTATCTGTGGGCTGGGCACCATGGAGTGCGGGGGCGGGCTGACGCGCCGGTGGTGTCTGACGTGGTGGCGATGTCTGACGTGCAGGGGTGGGTGACTGATGCTCCACGGGTGATCCCGTCCGCACGACGTCCGGGTGCACACGGACGAGCAGGAGCACTCCCGCGACGGCGCTCGCCCCGGTGAGGAGGAGGACGAGCACGACGAGGAGCGGCATCGTCGAGTACTCGCCCAGCACCGCGGCACCGACGACGACGGCGGTCAGCGGATCGATGACCGTGAGACCGGCCAGCACCGTCTCCGGCGGCCCGCTCGCGTACGCGGTCTGGACGATCCACATCCCGACGATCGACCCGGCGATGAGCCCGATCAGCAGGACGACGTGCGCGGGTGCGACCCACGAACCTGCCCCGGACCCCGCGAGCGCGTGGAGGAGCGCGTGGGCACCGGTCGCGACGAGGCCGAAGAGGACACCGGCCGTCACGATGCGGGCCGCATGCCCGACCGCGCTCAGCGCGACGGCTGTGCCCAGTCCGGCGATGCCCAGGAGCAGGAAGGTGAGGGTGAGGAGGTCGGGGGCAGCGGCCTCGGGCGCGGTGGACCACTGAGCCGAGACCCCGACGAACAGGCCGGTCGAGAGCAGGGTGAGGCCGATGCCCCCGAGGACACTCCGGGCCGGAGGCCGGGGCGACCGCGAGGTCCGGCTCCCGAGGACCACCGCGGCGACCAGCGACAGGGTTCCGATCGGCTGCACGAGGGCTACCGGCGCCAGTCCCAGGGCGACCATATTGAGCCCGGTCTCCAGAGCCAGCAGCCCGAGTCCCACGAGCCAGAGGGGACTGCGGAGGAGACCGACCAGGCGCCTCGGCGGGGGTGGGGTCGTTCCGGCCGTAGGTGTGTGAGTGACGGCGGCATGAGTGTCGGCGGCACCCGACACGGCCCGGTGCTGGAGGTGGGTGCCGAGGGCCAGGCAGAGGGCAGCGATGACGGCGATGCCGATGGCGAAGGTGAACATGACAGTGAGCGTGGCGGTGCGGTGGAGGACTTCGCGTCACTCCGGAGGGTGAATCACGGGGCTACCTGAGGGGTATGCGACGACCGGCAGCGTGAGGGCCCGGCTGGACTACGCTCGAGGTGTGGCCCCGTCATTAAGAGAACAGAACCCGCCGACTGACGGTGGGGAGGACGACCGGCCGATCCGTGTCGCCATCGTGGATGATCAGGCGATGGTGCGGCAGGGATTCGGCGCACTGCTCGATGCGCAGACGGATATGACCGTGGTCGGCAGCGTCGGTGACGGCAGTGATGCCGTCGACCTGGTCCGGCGGACCCATCCGGATGTGATCCTCATGGATATCCGGATGCCGCGGATGAACGGGCTCGACGCGACGAGGGCCGTGAAGGCGATGCCCGGGCTGGGGCACCCGCGGATCATCATCCTCACGACCTTCGACGCGGACGAGTACGTCTTCTCCGCGCTGCGCGCCGGTGCCAGCGGCTTCCTCCTGAAGGATGCGACGGCTGAGGACCTCGTCTCCGCCGTGCGGATCGTGGCGGCGGGAGAGGCTCTGCTCGCGCCATCCGTGACGAGCAGGCTCATCGCGGACTACGCGTCCAGGCCCCGTGCTCCTCGTCGAACGGAGGTGCTGTCGCCGCTGACGGAGCGGGAGATCGAGGTCATGAAGCTGGTCGCGACCGGGCAATCCAATGCGGAGATCGCAGGTGTTCTGTTCCTCGCAGAGCAGACGGTGAAGACCCATGTGTCGCGGATCCTCGGCAAGCTGGGGCTGCGCGACAGGACCCAGATCGTCGTCGTGGCGTACGAATCGGGTCTGGTGAGTCCGGCTGGGTGATGCGGGCTGGGTGAGCTCGGGAGCCTGACGGGTGAGGATGGGTCTGGAGGGTGAGGATGGGTCTGACGTAGGGGTGGGGAACCGCTCCACAGGGTGACGCGGCAGGTGCAGGCGGCGACCTACGGTCCTCGTGTTCGACACGAGGAGACACCATGACAGCCCTGATTCCTGCGCCGCAGGCTACCCCTCTGGCATCGAGAGGACCGACGCCGCCCGATCTGCATGTGTCCCTTGACGGGAGCACGAGCCGAGGCGCCCAACACGGCCCCGACCGAGGCCCCGGACCGGCCCCGAGCATCGTCCGGTCGCAGACCGTGGACGTCGTGCGGGCGGCGTGCGTGCTCATCGTGGTGATGCTGCACGCCCTCATGGTCGGAGTGGAGAGGTCGCCCGACGGGGGCCTCAGCACGCGGGTCGCGCTGGCGGGCACGGAGTGGTTCGCTCCTGTCAGCTGGTTGATCCAGATCATGCCGCTGTTCTTCATCGTGGGCGGCTTCGCCTCCGCCCAGCACTGGCGAGGTGTGAAGAGCCGGGGCGGTACGGCGGCAGAGTTCGTCCGGAGTCGTGTGCGGCGCCTTGATCTCCCCGCGGCGACGATGATCCTGGTGGTGGGGTCGGCTCTGGCACTGGCGGGGGGACTCGGGGCGGATCCAGCGCTTCTGGAAGAGGCGAGGCTGCGTGTGGCCCAGCCGCTCTGGTTCCTCGCGGTCTACATCGGTGTGACGGCGATGGTGCCGATCATGATGCGGATGCATGAGGTGCGACCCACCGTGATGCTGATCGGCCTGGGGAGTGGGATCGCGGTCGTGGACGCCGTGCGGCTCGCCGCGGAGCTTCCTGCCGTCGGGTATGCCAACCTCGCCTTCGTCTGGCTGTTCATGCAGCAGCTGGGGTTCCTGCTGAGCGATGGGCGGGTGGAGGTGTGGGCGAGCCGCCGCCTTCGGGTGGGACTGGGTGCGGGTACGGGTGCGCGGCGTTCTGGTGGGATCCCACGGGGGATGCTGCTGAGCGTCGTCGTGCTGGGGCTGCTCGTAGTCGTGGTGACGAGAGGACCGTACTCGGCGGACATGCTGGTGAATCTCAACCCGCCCACTGCCGCGCTGGGTCTGCTGGGCCTGGCGCAGTTCTTCGCGCTGAGTGCGGTCAAGCCGCGGATGGACCGGTGGTGGCACGCGACGGACGGCAGCGAGCACAGCGGTGCCGTCTCCGATCGTGGTGCGATGCGCGTTCGAGCCATCGCCCGTGCAGGATCAGCCGTGAGCGCCGGGTCGATGACCCTCTACCTGTGGCACATGCCCGTCGTCCTGGCGGTCGCTGCTGCGATCTGGGCGGTGGGTCTGCCTCTGCCGGCGCCGCACTCCGAGGCGTGGTGGCTGACCCGCATCCCCTGGCTCGTCGCGCTCGCCCTCGTATGGGGCGGTGCCTACGCGATGCGTCAGGCGATGACCCGGGCGTGGCAGAACGTGGTCCGGCGGGCGCTTACGTCGGTCGCCGCCCGGTGGACGCTTCCTTCATGGGGCTGGTCATCTCGCGGGAAGCATTCGCCTCGGGGTGTGAGCGCGGACCAGGGTGCGAGTGCGGACCAGGGTGTGAGAACGAACCGAGGTGCGAGTGCCAACCAGGGTACGAGTGCGAACCAGGCGGTCCTGTACGTGCTGGCGGCCGTCGCCGGCGTCGTGATCGTCCTCTTCTGCCTCGGTGACATCATTCCCTCCACGCTGGTCGCCAGCGCACTCCTCACTCTGAGCGTCTGGCCTGTGCCGCGCCGTGGGCGGGCGGGTGGAATCATCCGCGAGGACCGCAGCGCTCCTGGTGACACGGGTGACGAAGCTCGGTGAGGAGTTGTGTCCGTACCTCCTCGTAGGGTGTGGAGCATCACATAGACGTGGATGCGATGAGGGTGACGGGCAGCCGGTGGGCGTCCGGGGAAGGGCAGCGATGGAACGGGTACTGCGGGGGAGAGCAGGGGAACTGTTCTACGCGAGCGCCGTCGATGTGCGCGTCGCGCTCGCCACCGCTGATGTGCCGTCCAACGCGCAGCTCTTCGCAGAGATCGCTGCTGACGAAGCAGAGCGCTCGGCACAGTCGTCGCAGTGGTCGGACGTCGATATCGACGCAGACCTTCCGCTTCCAGCTGATTGCCTGGGGGAATGGGCTCAGACCTCGACTGCGTCCGGTCGTCTGCGCGCGGTGCAGATGCACCGGCTCGCCCGCTTCGCTCTCGTCCGGATCCTGCGCCGCGGGTCAAGTCCCGTGTAGTGGTGTAACGGTTGGATCCTTCGCTGAGGGGTCTCAGGCGCTGAGTTCGAGGGCGTGGTCGGGGTCGGTGCTCACCTCGCCTCCGGTGGTCTCGACGGACGTGAGTCGGC